>NZ_JASJSU010000052.1:0-28072 GCF_030237045.1 Stenotrophomonas maltophilia group sp. Smal17 | reverse complement strand
ACGGTCGGCACCCACCAACAGCCGCAGGAAACGATCTGGGGCAGAGCCCCCTGAGTCAGGGGGCGGCCGCGAAGCGGCGGGGGTCTGGGAGCTGGTAAGTGGGGCCCACGGTTCGCGCAGCGAAGCGTGGGAGCGACAGCGCGCATGCGATGACGCGTACCAGCCCTGCCAACAAAAAACCCCGCTTGCGCGGGGTTCTCTGTGTGCTGCGCGCCGCAGGTGATTACGGGCGACGGGCCAGAGCCTCGACGTCCTTCGCCTTCGGCAGCAGGTCCTGCTTGCTGACGCGCAGGAAGCCGATCGTCAGCATCGGCACCGCCACCAGGATCGAGGACAGCACCACGATCACCGCACCGATCATGTGCGTCTCGGCCAGGCCTTCCATCGAGCTGCCGCCGTACATGTACAGGGCAAGTGCCGACAGGAAGAACATCACCGCCGTGATCACCGTACGCGACAGCGTCTGGTTGATCGAACGGTTCAGCACTTCCATCGAGTCCACGCGCAGGCTGCGGAAGTTCTCGCGGACGCGGTCGAACACCACGATGATGTCGTTGATTGCAAAGCCCATCACCGACAGCAGGCCAGCCAGCACGGTCAGGTCGAACTCACGGCCCAGCAGGGACACGTAAGCCACCGTCACGATCAGGTCGAACATCGCCACGATGCTGGCGGTGACCGCGAACTTCCATTCGAAGCGCACCGCGATGTAGATCAGGAAGCCGGCCAGCATGAAGATGGTGGCATACAGGCCATTCATCGCCAGGTCCTTGCCGATCTGCGGGCCAACGAACTCGTTGCGCAGCACGGTGGCCTGGTTGTCGGCGGTGGACAGTGCCTTCACCACGGCCGCGGCGGTGGCCTTGTCCTCGGCAGCGGCGTCGCCGGTACCCGGGGCATGCTCGCCGTGCGGGGCCAGGCGGATCAGCAGGTCGGTGTTGCCACCGACACTCTGCACCTGCGCGCCGTCAAAGCCGTTTTCCTCGAGCTTGGTACGCACCTGCTCGACGTCCACCGCCTTGTCGAAGCGGGCTTCGATCAGCGTGCCGCCGGTGAAGTCCAGCGCATAGTTGAAGCCCTTGAAGCCGATGATGGCGACCGAGGCCAGGAACACCACGATGGTGACCGCCATGGCGACATGGCGCCAGCGCATGAAGTCGATCTTGGTGTCGTTCGGGAGGATGTGCAGCGGAAACAGTTTCATGTGCGTGTCGTCCCGTCAGATGGCCACGTTCTGGAGCTTCTTGCGGCTGCCGTAGATCAGCGTCGCCAGTGCGCGCGACACGGTGATCGCGGTGAACATGGAGGCGAAAATACCGATGATCATGGTCAGCGCGAAGCCCTTCAGCGGACCGGTACCGAATGCGAACAGCGCCACACCGACGATCAGGCCGGTCAGGTTGGCGTCGAGGATGGTGCCGGAGGCACGCTCGTAACCGGTCACGATCGCGGTCTTGCCCGGCACGCCGGCACGCAGTTCCTCACGGATACGCTCGTTGATCAGCACGTTGGCGTCCACCGACAGGCCGACCGACAACGCCAGGCCGGCAAAGCCCGGCAAGGTCATGGTCGCGCCGAACATCGACATCACCGCCACCACGATCAGCAGGTTGAACAGCATCGCGATCGAGGTGATCACGCCGAACATGCGGTAGTAGATGCTGAAGAACACCAGGGTGAACAGGAACGCGAACACCACTGCGCGCATACCGTTCTTGACGTTCTCGGCGCCCAGGCTCGGGCCGACCACGCGCTCTTCGACGAAGTCCATCGGCGCCGCCAGCGAGCCGGACTTCAGCAGCTTGGCCAGGTCTTCGGCTTCCTTCTTCTGCAGGCCAGTGGTCTGGAAGTTCTTGCCGAACACGCCGTTGATGTTGGCCACCGAGATCACTTCCTCGTTGACCTTGAAGCCACGCACTTCCTGGCCGTCGACGACGGTCACGGTCGGCACGCGCTCGGTGTAGACCACCGCCATCGGCTTGTTCACGTTGGCGCTGGTGAAGTCGAACATGCGCTGGCCGCCGACATTGTTCAGCGTGACGCTGACCGCCGGCGAGCCACTGTTCGAATCGGTCACCGCCTGCGCGCCGACCATCTGGTCGCCGGTGACAATCACGCGCTTGTTCAGCAGCACCGGGCCACCGCCATCACGGCGCTGGTAGACCTTCGCTTCCGGCGGGATGCGGCCGGAGGCGATCGCGTCCTGCGCATTGCCTTCGACCACCGCACGGTATTCCAGGGTGGCGGTGGCGCCGATCATGCGCTTGGCTTCGGCGGTGTCCTGCACGCCCGGCAGCTGCACGACCACGCGGTCGGCACCCTGGCGCTGGATGATCGGCTCGGCCACGCCCAGCTGGTTCACGCGGTTGCGCAGGGTGTTGATGTTCTGCTCGATGGCACCGTTGGCGATCTGGGTGATCTCGGCCTCCGGGATGGTCACCGTGATGCGGCTGCCGCTGACGTCGTAACCGAGGGTCGGCTGCGCCTTGACCAGCGCGGTACGGGCGAGCTGTGCCGCGTCATCACCGGCCGACGGGCTCAGGTTGGCCACGATGCTGTTGTCGGCACGACGCTCCACCGACTGGTAGGCGATGCGGGCGTCACGCAGCGTGCTGCGCACGTCTTCGGTGTAGGCGTCCAGGCGCTTGTCCAGGGCGGCCTTCTGGTCGACCTGCAGCACGAAGTGCACACCGCCCTGCAGGTCCAGGCCCAGCACCATCGGGCGACCGCCGAGGTTGGCCAGCCAGTCCGGCACGGTCGAGGCCAGGTTCAGCGCCACGGTGTACTGCTCGCCGATGGTGTCACGCAGGGCGTCGCTGGCAGCGGACTGCGCCTTCAGGTCCGGCAGGCGGACGATCAGGCTCTCCCCTTCCTTCTCGGCGCCAATGGTGGTGATACCGGCCTTGTTCAGGTCGGCCAGCACGCGGTCGCGCAGCGCATCGTCGACCTGCCCGCCACGGTTGGCGGTGATCTGGATGGCCGGGTCCTTCTGGTAGATGTTGGGCAGCGCGTACAGCGCGCTGAGCGCCAGTACGATCAGGATGACGACGTACTTCCAGCGTGGAAATTCGAGCATTGCTTGGGTCCCGCGCGGCGCCATCCCCGGCGCCGCGGTTGTGCTTCGGAAAGGGAGTGGCTTACTGGGCCGACTTCAGGGTACCGGCCGGCAGCACGTTGCCGACAGCGCCCTTCTGCACGCGGATGCGCACGTTGTCAGCCACTTCGATGGTGATGAAGTTGTCGCCGATGTCGGTGACGATGCCGGCGATGCCGCCGTTGGTCAGCACTTCGTCGCCACGCTTGATCTTCTCCAGCATGGCCTTGTGCTCCTTCTGCCGCTTCATCTGCGGGCGGATCATCAGGAAGTACATGATGGCGATCAGGATGATCGGGAACAGCAGCGTGGTCAGGCCCATGCCCTGCGGTTGGCCGCCGGCGGCCTGGGCGTGGGCGGCGGGAATCAGGAAAGCAAGCAGGTTCATCGTTGGTCCTTTGGTTGGGCGGCGCTCCGGCCCTTTCACGGGCACGGCGTGTCGACCGCAGATCTGGGTCAGCCTTGAAGTATGCCACGGCCCCGGGCGTTCGTCCTTGGGCCGTTTGGCAGGGGGTGTCCGGTTACAGGGGCGGCGCGACCGCCCCCCGTGCCGCGTAGAAAGACTCACGGAAGGCCAGGAAGGTTCCCGCCTCGATCGCCGCACGGATGTCGGCCATCAGCTTTTCGTAATAGAACAGGTTGTGCAGGGTGCCCAGCATCGGCGCCAGCATCTCGTTGCAGCGGTCCAGGTGGCGCAGGTAGGAGCGGGTGTAGCCGCCGGTGCAGGCCACGCAGCCGCAGCCCGGCTCGATCGGGTCCATGTCGCGAGCGTACTGGGAGTTGCGGATGCGGACGGTACCGAACGAGGTGAAATAGTGGCCGTTGCGGGCGTTGCGGGTCGGCATCACGCAATCGAACATGTCCACGCCGCGTGCGACACCCTCGACCAGATCCTCCGGCCGGCCCACGCCCATCAGGTAGCGCGGGCGGTCGCCCGGCAGTTCCGGGTCCAGGTGGTCGAGCATGGCATTGCGCTCGTGCTCCGGCTCGCCCACGGCCAGGCCGCCGATGGCGTAGCCGTCGAAGCCGATCGCCTGCAGGGCCTCGGCCGAGCGGCTGCGCAGGTCGGTATGCACGCCACCCTGGACGATGCCGAACAGGGCCGCATCGTTGCCCAGCTCGTCATGCGCGTTGCGGCTGCGCTGGGCCCAGCGCAGGCTCAGTTCCATCGAGCGGCGGGCGACATCTTCGGTGGCCGGGTACGGGGTGCACTCGTCGAAGATCATCACCACGTCCGAATCGAGCACTTTCTGGATCTTCATGCTCTCTTCCGGGCCCAGGAATACCCGGGCACCGTCGGTCGGCGAGGCGAAGGTCACGCCCTGCTCGGTGATCTTGCGGCGATGGGCCAGCGAGAACACCTGGAAGCCGCCCGAGTCGGTCAGGATCGGGCCATCCCAGCGGCAGAAGCCGTGCAGGCCGCCGTGGTCGGCAATGATGTCCAGGCCCGGGCGCAGGTACAGGTGGAAGGTGTTGCCGAGGATGATCTCGGCGCCCAGCGCGCGCACCTGGTCCGGCAGGATGCCCTTGACCGAGCCATAGGTTCCCACCGGCATGAAGGCCGGCGTTTCCACCGTGCCACGCGGGAAGGTCAGGCGGCCACGGCGGGCACGGCCGTCGCGGGTCTTGAGCTGGAACTGCAGTCGGGACATGGAGCGGTCATTCAGGCAAATAGTCGCCCATTGTCTCCCAAAACCGGGCGCCGACGAACCCGTGACCTGTCTGCGCCGTTCAGCGCCCTGCCCGCTGGCGCCAACGCTGCGCCAGCAGGTCGGCCAAGGCCTCGGCCTGGATCGAATTCAGGATGTCGTTATGGTTGGCGGAGACGCTGTCCTCGCCGGCAATCACCCATACCGGCCGCTGCTGCATCGGCACGCAGCCCTGGCCGGGTATGCTGACCGCGCGCAGCACGAAGCGGCCATCGGCCAGGGTCGCGGTACAGGTATCCGCTGGCGTGGGTCGACAGGCATCCCCTGTATTGCAGACCTTGGCACGGTGGGTCTGCCGCTGGCGGTCAAAGCCGATCGGGGTATCGCGGAAGGCGATCCGGTAGCCCCAGCCCACCGCCTTGTCGCCCTGCGCCTGCAGCACCGTGACCTTGCGATGCTGGCGCAAAGCGTCTGCTGCCGTGATCGAGACCGCGCCGCTGAACGCCGGCGATGCCGCCCACGCTGCGACCAGCGCCTGCTCGACCGCGTCGAATTCGCCTTCGGCCACCGCCGGGTTGAGCATGAAGTACTCGAAGCCGTGCAACTGCTCCTGCGCCAGTCCGTCCTTGATCGCATGGAACAACGCCGAGCCGCCAAAGCTGTGGCCGATCATGTAGACCGCACGCTCGGGGTGCTGCTCGCGCAGCATCGTCACCACCTGCGCCAGCCCACCCTCACCAACGGCTATAGACGCGTTCTTCCGGTCCCATACGGTCAGGAAGTCGCTCGGCTCCCAGGCCAGTGGGGTGTCGATGGAATCGCCCCGCCAGCCCACGTACAGCCCTCTCACCGGCGCTCCAGCCTTGGCCTCGACGCTCGCAAGGAACCGGTCAAAATCGGTGAAATTGCTGTCGTTGGGCGATGCGTTGTGGTGCCAGCCGTTGATGAATACCACCACAGGCAGCTCTGCCGGCTCCTCCGCCAGCCAATGCTGCAGGCGGTCGAACTGGCCCGGCCAATGGAACCGCCCCGCATCATCGATCTCGATCACCATGCGCTCGCTGCGCGCCGGTGCGTCGAGTCGCACGGCCTCGTGCTCGGGCCAGTAGGCGACATCGGGCACGCTGGTACAGGACGAAAGACCGCACACGATCAGGCACAGGCCGGCAATCCGCCGCATGAGCGTTCTCCTTGGTGGGGCACAGGCCCCTCCCCGGGGCCTGCGCGCTGCGATCCTAGCCTGCGGTCACGGGCACTGGACGACCGCCTGTCGGAAGGTCCAGACTGCCGCTGCGATGTATCGAACCGGGGGGAACGATGCTGCACCCAGCACTGCGGGCCGGCTGCCTGATTCTGGCCGCTGCCCTGGCCTGCGCGCCCTGCGCGGCCTTCGAACTGCAGATGGTGACCCGTGCCCAAGCCAAGGATCTGCGCACCAGGCTGGACCAGCTTGGCGTTCGCGGCGTCTCGTTGCAGATGATCCTGGATAGCGGCTACGAGCCCGTGCACGAGCGCATCATGCTGATGTCGTACGGCTGCCCCGGCCAACCATCCTGCGCGGCCCATTCCGAGCGCGGCCATATCAGCATGGGGCTGCAATGGAACGACAATCCCCCGGATGTGCCCTCCCTTGGCGCCTGCCAGGGGAAGGTAGTGATGATGCCGCACCGGAGCGGAAACTGCTGGCTGGCTCATATGCTGAAGGCCAAGCGCAATCCCGATGCCGGTTACGGCGAAGCGTCACTGATGGCGCAGCGCTCGCACTACGGCGACATGCAGTTCCTGCATGCCATGGCGAGCGAGCCCGGTGAAGCGGCGTCGACCACGCTGGAACACATGATGGCCTGGGCCGAGTACAGCTACCGCCTTTCCCTGCGCGGAGGCCTGGAGCAGTTGGATGTGGAGGCACCGGTACGTCAGTTCGCCGGCCTGGCGCCCTGGTTCCAGGCCGAAAAGCGCCACTGGACCGGCGCCGACCTTTTCATGTTCGGCCACGAGTACGACGAACCATTGATACGCGACATGGCATTCGGCTCCCTGCTGCATCTGCTGCAGGATTCCTACTCGCAGAGTCATGTCCAGCGCGACTACGCTGCCGATGGCTTACCCATCGAACGCCTGTTGACCTATCGCGGGCAGTCCAGCCACTGCCACGCCAAGGCCGATCGCAAGGGCCCGGAGGGAAAGAAGCCGCTGGCGGCCAACCTGCGCGCGGCAATCGAGATGGGTCGCGAGCTGATCGCACTCCGCGAACGCACTGCACCGTGGACGGAGGCCGAAGGCCTGCTACGTGGCAGCGCCTTCCGCCTCGCGGCGGACGTGCAGCCAGCCGGCACCGGGGCGTTCACCAGCAAGAACTGCAAGTAGCAGGCGCGGCGCCTCAACCCGCCTGCGGGAACAGCAGCATCGCGTCGCCGTAGCTGAAGAAGCGGTAGCGCTGCTCGATCGCGTGCTGGTAGGCCTCGAACACGCGGTCCTTGCCGGCGAACGCGGAGATCATCATCAGCAGCGTGCTTTCCGGCAGGTGGAAGTTGGTCACCATCGCGTCGACGCTGCAGATGCGGTAGCCCGGGGTGATGAAGATCTGCGTCTCGCCAGCGAACGGCAGCAGCTCGCCATCGCGCATCGCGCTTTCCAGCGCCCGCACGACGGTTGTGCCGACGCCGATCACCCGGCCACCGGCCGCACGCGTGCGCCGCACCTGCTGCACCAGCTCCGCGCCGACGTTCAGCCACTCGCGGTGCATCACATGATCCTTCAGGTCATCGGCACGAACCGGCTGGAAGGTGCCCGCGCCCACGTGCAGGGTGACGTGGCCGAAGTCCACGCCCTTCTCCTTCAGCGCGGCCAGCAGCGGTTCGTCGAAATGCAGGCCGGCGGTCGGCGCGGCCACCGCGCCCACTTCACGCGCGAACACGGTCTGGTAGCGCTCGCGGTCGTCCACGCCCGGCTCGCGCTGGATGTACGGCGGCAACGGCAGGCGGCCGGCGTGCAGCAGCCACTGCTCCAGTGACTCGGGCACATGGAACTGCAGCACGTAGAACTCGCCGTCGCGGCCCAGCACCTCGGCTTCGCCGCCGGCATCCAGCGCGATGCGGCTGCCGGCCTTCGGCGACTTGCTGGCACCCACCTGCGCACGCGCCTGCTGGCCGCCGAGCAGGCGCTCGATCAGGATCTCCACGCGGCCACCGCTGGCCTTCTGCCCGAACAGGCGGGCCGGAATCACCCGGGTGTCGTTGAACACCAGCAGGTCGCCCGGCTGCAGCTGTGACGGCAGGTCACGCACCTGCAGGTCGGTGAAGCCTGCCGGGGCGGGTGGCACCAGCAGCAGGCGGCTGGCGGAACGTTCGGCCAGGGGCGCCTGCGCGATCAGTTCGGCCGGCAGGTCGTAGTTGAAATCGGACTTCTTCAAGGCAGTGGGCGGCAACAGGTCGACAATGGCGCGCATTGTACGTCCAGCGTCTGCGAGCCGGCGCGCTTCGCGGCGAACGTCGTGCAAAATGCTGCTATGCAGCAGGTTTCTGCGGGGTTATCGCGCAAAAAAACAAGTGCTAGCATCGAGCCGGAAGTCCGCTGCACGAGCCTGCCCCCAAGCGCGCGTGATGACGCGCGTTTTGCTTTTGAAGACCCGTGCGACCCATTGTTTCAGGAGATCTGCAATGAGCTTCATCGAACGCCTCGCCCCCCTGCGCACCCAGCCCGGCACCCGCCTCACTACTGGCCTGGACGACGCCACCCTGACCGCCCTGTCCGCCCGCCATCCGCAGCTGGTTGCCGCAGTGGAGGCTGCCGCCGAGGAATTCGCGCGCGTGCAGGCCGACCTGGGGCCGCTGCTGGCGCAGGACGAGCAGGCGCAGATCGACGCGATGCAGGACGGCTTCGTCAATTTCTACGCCGATGACGCAGTGACCCCGTATGTGGCGCTGGCCGCGCGCGGTCCTTGGGTGGTGACCCTGAAGGGTGCGGTGCTGTACGACGCCGGCGGCTACGGCATGCTCGGCTTCGGGCACACCCCGGATGCCGTGCTGGAGGCGATGGCCCGCCCGCAGGTGATGGCCAACATCATGACCCCGAGCCTGTCGCAGCAGCGTTTCATCACCGCCCTGCGCGCCGAGATCGGCCATCGCCGTGGCGGCTGCCCGTTCGCCCGGTTCATGTGCCTGAACTCCGGCTCCGAGGCAGTCGGCCTGGCGGCCCGCATCGCCGACGTCAACGCCAAGCTGCAGACCGACCCGGGCGCCCGCCACGCAGGCGCGGCGATCAAGCGCGTGGTGGTCAAGGGCAGCTTCCATGGCCGTACCGACCGCCCTGCCCTGTATTCCGATTCCAGCCGCAAGAGCTACATGCAGCACCTGGCCAGCTATCGCGGCGAGGACTCGGTGATCACCGTGGCGCCCTACGATGAGGCCGGCCTGCGCAAGGTGTTCGAAGATGCTGCGCGCAACCACTGGTTCGTCGAAGCCGTGTTCCTGGAACCGGTGATGGGCGAAGGTGACCCGGGCCGTTCGGTGCCGCCTGCGTTCTACGCGCTGGCCCGCGAACTGACCCGTGCACACGGCAGCCTGCTGCTGCTCGATTCGATCCAGGCCGGCCTGCGCGCGCATGGCGTGTTGTCGGTGGTCGACTACCCGGGCTTCGAAGGCCTGGACCCGCCGGACATGGAGACCTACTCCAAGGCCCTCAACGCTGCACAGTACCCGCTCTCGGTGCTGGCGGTGACCGAGCATGCCGCGCAGCTGTACCGCAAGGGCATCTATGGCAACACCATGACCAGCAACCCGCGTGCACTGGATGTGGCCTGCGCCACCCTCGCCCAGCTGACCCCGCAGGTGCGTGCCAACATCGCCGAACGGGGTGCCGAAGCGGTGCGCAAGCTGGAGCAGCTGAAGGGCGAACTGGGCGGGCTGATCACCAAGGTGCAGGGCACCGGCCTGCTGTTCTCCTGCGAGCTGGCCCCGCAGTTCAAGTGCTACGGCGCCAATTCCACCGAGGAATGGCTGCGCCAGCACGGCATCAACGTGATCCACGGCGGCGAGAACTCGCTGCGGTTCACCCCGCACTTCGGCATGGACAGCGAAGAGCTGGACCTGCTGGTGGGCATGGTCGGCCGCGCCCTGCGCGAAGGCCCACGCCGCGAGCAGGCCGCCGCAGCGTAAGAACGCCCAACGCGTCATACTCCATGGATACCCCGCCCGCAACCGCTGATCCGGTTGCCGGCGGGGCGTTTTCGTTTCCGGCCTAGAGACAGGAAGATCCATGAAATCGATCTGTGTGTACTGTGGTTCCAACGCGGGCAGCAAGCCGGCCTACACCGAACGCGCCATTGCCCTGGGTGACCGCATCGCCCGCGACGGCCTGCGCTTGGTGTACGGCGGCGGCAACGTCGGCCTGATGGGAACCGTGGCCAACGCCGTACTTGCCGCCGGCGGTGAAGTAACCGGCGTGATCCCGCGCCAGCTGGCCGACTGGGAAGTGGCCCATCGCGGCCTGACCGAACTGGAAATCGTCGGCTCGATGCACGAGCGCAAGTCGCGCATGTTCGACCTGGCCGATGGCTTCGTGGCCCTGCCCGGCGGCTTCGGGACAATGGAAGAAATCTTCGAGATGCTGACCTGGCGCCAGCTGGGCATCGGCAACAAGCCGTGCGCGTTCCTCGATGTGGATGGCTTCTATGCACCGCTGATCGGCATGATCGATCGCATGGTGGAGGAGCGCTTCCTGCATCCGGACCAGCGCCAGGACCTGTGGTACGGCTCGGACATCGAAGAGATGCTGACCTGGATGCAGAACTACCAGCCGGCACAGGCCTCGAAGTGGATCGACGAGAAACGGCGCGCCGCGCTGCGTTGATGCCCTTGCACGCGGCGGCTCAGGCCACCGCGTGCACCCGGGGCGCAGGCCGGCCCAGCAGGTAGCCCTGGCCGTAATCACAGCCGAGTTCGCGCAGGGTCTGCCGCTGCGCCTCGGTCTCGATGCCTTCACCGATGGTCTCGATGCCCAGCGTGCGCGCCAGCGACAGCACGCCTTCAACCAGCGCGCGCGTGCTCTGCACTTCCGGGCCGTGCAGGCCGGCGATGAAACTCTGGTCGATCTTCAACGTGCTGATCGGGAAGCGGTGCAGGTAGGACAGCGCCGAGAAACCGGTACCGAAATCGTCCAGCTGCACCTGGATGCCACGCTCGCGCAGGCCCTGCAGGATGCGCAGCGTATGCGGGCCATCGTCCAGCAGCGCCACCTCGGTGATCTCCAGGCGCAGCCTGCGCGGATCGGCACCGCAGGTGTCGAGCAGGCCGAACAGGCGATCACTGAATTCCGCCGAACGGAAATGGCGCGGCGACACGTTCACCGAGACGTAGCCCTGGCCGCCCTTGCCCAGGCCGGCGATGACCTGCTCGTAGATCAGCCAGTCGACCTGTTCGATCAGCCCGCTTTCCTCGCCCAGCTCCAGGAACGCGCCCGGCAGCAGCAGGCCACGGCGCTCGTGCTGCCAGCGCAGCAGCGCTTCGTGCCCGACCACTTCGCCATCGGACAGGCGCACGATCGGCTGGTAGAAGGGAACGAAATCGCGGTTGTTGATCGCGCGGCGCAGATCGGCTTCCAGGTCGAGGCTGCGCATTGCCTGTTCGCGCATGTCCTCATCGAAGATCGAGCAACGATCGTGGCCCTGCGCCTTGGCACGGTACATCGCGGCATCGGCATCGCGCAGCAGTTCTTCACCCGTGCGGTAGCGCGGGTTCCACAAGGCGATGCCCAGGCTGCCGGACGGGAACAGCTCGCGCCCGGCGATCCACATCGATTCCTGCAGCGCCAGCAGCAACCGCTGGCCGAAGTCCAACGCCTGTGCCAGGCCCTGCGGGCACTGCAGCAACACGGCAAACTCGTCGCCGCCCAGCCGCGCCACCACATCCTCGGGGCCGGCCATCGACACGATGCGTTTGGCCACTTCCACCAGCATGCGGTCGCCGGCCGCATGGCCGATGCTGTCGTTGACCAGCTTGAAACGGTCCAGGTCGAGGAACAGCACGGCGAACACCGGGCCGCCCTCGCGCCTGGCCAGCGCCAGCGCATCCTGCAGGCGGTCGAGCAGGTGCAACCGGTTGGGCAGGCCGGTCAGCGCGTCATGCATGGCCTGATGGGTCAGGCGCTGTTCGGCACGCAGGCGCTCGCCGATCTGGCCGAGCAGTTTTTCGTTCACCTCGGCCAGTTCGCGGGTACGCTCCTCCACCCGCTTTTCCAGCTCGGCATGCGCCGAGCGCAGCCGCTGCTGGTCTCGCTGGCGGGCCAGCCCGGTGCCGATGTTCTGCGCGACGAAGGTCAGCAGGCGCTGGTCGTGCACGCTGAACGTGCTGTTCTCGCTGTAGCTCTGCACCACGATCGCGCCGACCACTTCATCGTCGCGCAGCAGGGGCACGCCCAGCCAGCAATGCGAGCGGGCGCCGGATTCGCGCACTTCGCCGGTGGCCAGCAGCGCGTCGATCTGCGCACGCGAGGCCAGCAGCGGGCGCCGGTTGCGCACCACGTACTCGGTCAGGCCGCGGCTGAACGGCCGTGGCGCACGACTGGCATTGTGCTCGTCCACCGAATAGACGAAATCCAGTCCATTGCCCGCCGGGTTGACCAGTGCGATGTAGAAGTTGCGCGCATCAAGCAGGCGCCCGACCACGCCATGCACCTGCCCGTAGAACTGGGCCAGGCTGTCGGCCGACATCGCCATCTCGGCAATGTTGTACAGCGCGGTCTGCAGCTGTTCGGCGCGACGGCGCTCGGTCACTTCATCCTGCAGGCTGTGGTTGGCGCGCTGCAGTTCCTGCGTGCGCCTTTCCACCTGCTGCTCCAGCCGTACCTGCGCCTGGCGCCGGTCCATGGCGGTCTGCACGTGCTGGGCCACGAACCCCAGCAGGGCCCGCTCGGCCTCACCATAGCGGGCAGCCTGTTCATAGCTCTGCACCACGATGGCGCCGCATACGCGGCCATCGCGCAGCATCGGCACGCCCAGCCAGTCCAGGCTTTCCGGCCCGCGCTGGGGGTCGTGCTCCTGCTCCATCACCCGCGCCAGCAGTTCGCGCGACGGGCCACTGAGCGGCCTGCCATGGCGCAGCAGCGCTACGGTCAGACTGCGAGGCATCTCGCTGGCGGCGTGGCTCTGCGATGGATCGGCAACGAAATCATCCACCTGGTCGGCGAAGTACAGGAAGCGGATCTGGTCCCGCACATCGTCGTACTCGACGATGTAGCAGTTCTCCGCGTACATCAGCGTGCCCAGCACGCCGTGCACGTGGCGCAGCATCTCGCCCATCTCAAGGTCGGCACCGGCCAGGTCGGCGATCTGGAACAACGCCTGCTGCAGGCGCTCGGCCTCTTCCAGCGCCTTGATCTGCCCGGCCTGGCGGCCACGCTGCAGGGCCAGTTCCATCGCCTGCCGGGCCAGCCCCCACCACGCGGACGAGGGCGCCGCGCCGGCCACCGACAGCAGCAGCCGCGCACCGTCGTACTCCCAGCCGTGCTGGCCATCGCCGATGCCAGGTTCCCCGGAGGCGCACCCCGTCACCGCCAGCAAGGGCCATCCGCCCTGGCCACAGCCCAGCTGCGGGTCATCCCAGCCCACACGGACCACCGCCGATTCCGGCAACAGCGCATGCAGCGCGCGCACCAGCGCCGTGCTCAGCACGACCTCGTGTGGTGGCTCTTCCGCCGGTTCAGCATACGTGGACAAATGACAATCTCTTGGCGCCGTCTGTGCGTCGCCTCCCCTGAGCCGTCGAGCATAGCGCGCCACCCGGGGGGCAATGGAAGCCCGCAAACCCCGAATCGTGCGCCCGTACGTTTTTCCTGCTGTCCGTAGCCCCTTGCGCGCCATGAACCCTGCCCTGCCCGCCCTCGCCACCGGCTATGCGCCATCGCCTGCAGGCCTTACCCTGTACGCCGTGGAAGCCAGCGCATTGCCAACCGATGAAGCCTTGATGCTGGCCTGGGCCGGTGGCGACCTGCGCGCGTTCGAAAGCCTGTATGCGCGCCATCGCAAGCGGCTGTTCGGCTTCCTGCTGCGGCAACTGCGCGACAACGCGCTGGCCGAGGAGATCTTCCAGGACGTCTGGCAGCGGGTGATCAGCGCCCGCGCCGGCTGGCAGCCCGAGGCGGCATTCAGCACCTGGCTGTTCCGCATCGCCCATAACCGCTTGAACGATCACTGGCGTGCCGCCCGCCATCGTCCCTCCGCACCGGCCGACGCCGACCTGCGCCTGGCCGCCATCGAGGATGGGCAGACCCCGGAAGCCGAACTTTCCGAATTCGAACAACGTCGCCGCATCCAACTGGCGATGGAACAACTGCCGCCCGAGCAGCGCGAAGTGCTGCAGCTGCGGCTGGATCAGGAACTGAGCCTGGAGGAGATCGGCCAGATCACCGGCGTAGGCCGGGAAACAGTGAAATCGCGGCTGCGCTATGCGATGGACAAGCTGCGTGCGGGATTGAACGCATGAACCGAGACGAACCGCTGACGCCGGAAGAACGCGAGCTGGCCCGCCTGCTCGGCCGTCGCGCCGAACAGGCGCCGCCGGCCGCGCTCGACGCCGCCATCCTGGCCGCGGCGCGCGCCGCCGTGGACGCACCGGCCGCCGCAACCGCCGCCTCCCCGGAAGCACCCCGCGCACGGCGCTCACGCTCGCGCTGGCCGGCCGTGTTCGGTATCGCCGCCTCGATGGTGTTCGCCATCGGCATCGCCTGGCAACTGCGCCCGGAACCACCGCCGGTCCCGGCAGGTGAAGCAGCCGTCGCTGCAGCACCTGCTGCTGCCGAGATCGCAGCCGACGCGCCGCCTGCTGCAGGCGGCGCCGCGGACCGTACGGCGGCAGCCGCAGAACCGGCTGCACCGCCGGCAACGCCCGAGGCTGCTCCGATGGCTGCTCCGATGGCCACCCCCACGCCCGCACCGGCTTCCGCCGCGCGTGCACTCGCAGTGGCGGCAGCACCCAAGCCTGCACCCGTGGACGCACCGGCACGCGCCGCGCGCTCAAGGGCGGCAGAGGCCGCCGCCGATACGCCTTTTGCCACACCGTCAGCCGCACCAGCAGCGGCTCCGCCTGCGCCACCGGCCCCGGCAGCCTACTCGGCACCTGCTCCGGCATTCGCGCCCGCTCCGGCAGCGGCGCTCAAGGCACGCACGGCCGAAGCGGCCATGGACAACGCCGCAGCCAACGCCGAGCCGGCGCAGGCACTGGATCGGGTACAGATCACCTCGATGAAGCGCGAGGCCGCCAGCCGTTCCGCGGCGGGCGTCATGCGCCGCAGCAGCGATGCCAGCCTGAGTGCCGATGCGGTGCAGGCAGAAGTCGGCGCCGACGCGCGCCTGCCACGCCGGCAGTGGCTGGAAAAAATCCGTGAGCGCCGCGATGCGGGCCAGCGCGACCTTGCCCGCGCCAGCCTGGAACGCTACATCGAGCAGTATCCAGAATCGCGCCTGCCGCGCGACCTTCGCCCGTTGCTGGACGACTGAGACCCACGGAGGTCGGGCGCAACACCGTAGAATGGTGGAGATGCCCGATACCCTCGCCCAGCCGGTCAGTCACACGCTGGAAGTCAAACACAGCCGCTTCATTGCCCATGCCACGCCGATTGATGGCGCCGCGGCGGCGATGGCGTTCCTGCAGCAGGTTGCAGTGGCCGATGCCACGCACAACTGCTGGGCTTACCGCCATGGGCAGGACTACCGCTCCAGCGACGATGGCGAGCCCGCAGGCACCGCCGGGCGGCCGATCCTGGCCGCCATCGATGGCCAGGGTTTCGACCGGGTGATGGTGGTGGTGACGCGCTGGTTCGGCGGCATCAAGCTCGGTGCCGGCGGCCTGGTCCGCGCCTACGGCGGTGCCGCCGCCGAGTGCCTGCGCACCGCGCCACGCCTGCCGCTGGTCACCATGGCCCGCCTGCAGCTGCTGGCCGGCTTCGAGGACCTGGGCAGCCTGCATGCCACCCTTCCCGCCTTTGGTGCCGGGAAGCGTGATGAACAGTTCGATGCCAATGGCGTGTGCCTGCGGATCGAATTGCCTGCCGATCAGGTCGACGCATTGAAAATCCGCCTGCGCGACGCCACCCGTGACCGTATCCGCATAGAAGACGACGACCAGGATGACTGACAAGGACGACGCCCCCGCTTCGACCCCGCCGCTGCGCCGCCTTGGCAGCCTGCGCACGCTATGGCCGTTCGTGCGCCGCCACAGCGGCCTGTTCACGGCCTGGCTGCTGGCCCTGGCTGTCTCTTCGGCCGCCACGCTGAGCCTGCCACCGGCCGTGAAGCAGATGATCGACCACGGCTTCAGCAGCGGCGGCCAGATCAACCGTGCCTTCGCCCTGCTGATGCTGGTGGCGGCGGTGATGGCGCTGGGCACCGCCGCGCGCTTCTACTTCGTGTCGCTGCTGGGCGAAAAGGTCGTCGCCGACCTGCGCAGCCAGCTGTACGCGCACCTGATCCAGCTGGGCGCCGGCTTCCACGACCGCAGCCGCAGCGGTGAGCTGGTCTCGCGCCTGACCGCCGACACCGAACTGCTGCGCAGCGTGGTCGGTTCAACGATGTCGGTCGCCCTGCGCAGCAGCGTAACCGTGGTCGGCAGCCTGGCGATGCTGTTCGTCACCAGCCCGAGGCTGGCAGCGTGGTCGCTGCTCGGCATCCCGCTGGCGGTACTGCCGATCATCATCGGTGCGCGCAAGCTGCGCACCGTCGCGCGCAACAGCCAGGACCGCATCGCCGATGCCAACAGCCTGGCCAGCGAGACCCTCGGTGCGGTGCGTACGGTGCAGGCCCATGCCCGAGAGCCTTACGAACGCGGCCGCTTCGACCATGCGCTTGGCGATGCGATCAAGGCCGCACGCCGCCGCATCGGCGCGCAGTCGCTGGTCACCGCCAGCGCCATCCTGCTGGTGTTCGGCGCCATCGTGGGGGTGCTCTGGCTGGGCGCTCACGACGTGATCGACGGGCGCCTGAGCGCCGGCACGCTGGGCCAGTTCGTGCTGTATGCGCTGATCGGCGGTGGCTCGGTCGGCGCGCTGGCCGAAGTCTGGAACGAGCTGCAGCGGGCGGCCGGCGGCATGGGCCGCATCGGTGAACTGCTGCAGGAAGACATCGAGATCCGTGCGCCGGCACAGCCGCACGCGCTGCCGCAGCCGCTGCGTGGCGGAATCCAGTTCGACGATGTGGTGTTCCATTACCCGCAGCGGCCGGACCAGGCCGCGCTGGACCATTTCACCCTGCACGTGCGGCCCGGCGAAACCGTGGCCCTGGTCGGCCCGTCCGGCGCCGGCAAGAGCACGGTGCTGTCGATGCTGCTGCGTTTCCACGATCCGGCCAGCGGCCGCATCTGCGTGGATGGCGTCGACGTGCGCCAGGCCGACCCGGCCGAACTGCGCGCGCAGCTGGCACTGGTACCGCAGCAGCCGACGTTGTTCGCGGCCAGTGCGCGCGAGAACATCCGCTATGGCCGTCTGCAGGCCAGCGACGACGAGGTCGAGCAGGCCGCACGCGCGGCCGAGGCCGATGGCTTCCTGCGTGCGTTGCCGCAGGGCTACGAAAGTGAACTGGGTGAGCGCGGCGCCCGCCTCTCCGGCGGCCAGCAGCAGCGCGTGGCGATTGCCCGTGCGCTGCTGAAGGACGCACCGATCCTGCTGCTGGACGAAGCCACCAGCGCGCTGGACGCGCAGAGCGAGTACAGCGTGCAGCAGGCGCTGGAGCGGCTGATGGCCGGCCGCACGACGCTGGTGATCGCCCACCGCCTGGCCACCGTGCTCAAGGCCGACCGCATCGTGGTGATGGACCAGGGCCGTATCGTGGCCGAGGGCACGCACGCACAGTTGCTGGCCGAAGGCGGTCTGTACGCTGAACTGGCTAGGCTGCAGTTCATCGATTGATGACGGTCGCCTAACATCGGCCGGACCAAGCTGGCGACCAAAAGCAGCGTTCGCAGTCCGTAGAAGGAGGTGCACGATGTCGTTCCGTCAGTTTCCCGCCGTCGACAGCAATGGCGAAAGCCACATCATCATCGAGTTCAAGCCCGAGGCGAATGGCAGCGGGCACCACTCCGAGGCCACGCCGCGCTACGAGCTGGATGATGGCCGCCAGCTGGTGCGCAACGGCCGCGAGTTCACCACCAGTGGCGGCGAACTGCGGTTGACGATCTGAAGTTTGCCGGGCATGGCCCGGCGCCACCGGATTCCGCATCGCCCCGCTCTGGTAGGTGTCGACCTTGGTCGACACGCTTTCTGCCAAGGGCGGTCGAGCATCGCTCGACCATACAAGAGGCGTGGCCAATTTATCGCCAGGCATCTTGACAGCCTTGCGGACCAAGGCCTGCGCACGGTTATCCACACGTTTGCGCAGAAATCATCCACACTGCCTGTGGATGAATTCAGCCCAGCACCCGGCCGATGCCGCTGGCGTCCACCTTGGCCGCCGCCGCTGCGATCGCTGCCGGGTCGCTACCCGCCACGAACCCGATACGGAAATGCACTTCGCCGCCTGGCGTGCGCGAGGAGTGGATCGAGGCCAGGCTGATGCGGTGCTGCTCGAACACATTCAGCAGCTCACGCAGCGAACCGGGCCGGTCTTCTGGTAGATGCACCGACAGCGCATTGCGCTCGGTCAGGTCCGCCAGCAGGTAGCCCACCCGCTCGAAGGTGTAGTTGCCGTCAGCCAGTGCCTGCTCGCCGAAGGCGCTGCGGTTGGCCGACAACAGCTGCTCACGGAATGCGCCGCGTGCGCCGTCGTCGCCCTGCCCGACCTGTGCCTGCAGGGACTGCAACTGGCCGATCAGCCGCTCCAGCATCGGCGCCACGTACGGGTTGCCGAACTGGATATCTTCGTAGATGGCCGGATTCAACGACAGGATGCGCGAAATGATCGCGGTATCCAGCTCGAACGACGCCGAACGATACGGCATCATCGCGGCCAGATCGCCCAGCTGCGGCTGGTACTGGCGCAGCACGCCAGCCTGGGCCAGGTGGCTGGCATGCACCATCGCCTGTACCAGCGCCATCATCTGGTCGTGGTGCTGCGGGGTGGCGCGCACGCACTCGGCCTGCAGCGCCGCGCACAACGCGTCGACCCACGGCTGCCAGTGCTGCAGCCGCGCTTCGCACACCACCATCACCCGGCCTTTCAGCGTCGGTGCCTTGGGCGGCGCGGTCATCGGATGCAGGCCGACCACTTCAGCCTGCGAGGCCAGCATCGCCTGCACCGGCGCTTCCTTCACCGACGTCACGTCCAGCCACAGGCGGTCCTGCTCGCGCCCCGCCGACTGCTGCACGTACTGGGCAATCAGCGCAGGCGTGTGCCGGATCGGTGCCGAGAACACCAGCACGTCAGCCTGCGCCAGCAGCTGCTCCGGCGTGTGCGAGGCCGGGTCCGCTGGATCATGGCCGATCACCTGCAGCTGCATGTGCTGCTGGAAGAAGCGGCTCAGCCAGCGCCCGTAGGCGCCGGCGCTGCCGACGATACCGACCGTGCGCGGCGTGCGTTCGTGCAGATCGCTCATGCCACGCGTTCGGCGCGGAAGCGCGTGCCTTCGGCCAGTGCGGCAGGCGCCGCGGCGATCACGTCGAACTCTTCGAAGCCGTTGTCCAGGGTCGCCTCCAGCGCTGCATGGGTACCGGCAATGGCGCGCGAGATCGCCTGCTGCATCGATTCGCCGCGCAGCAGGAACGACACCACCAGTGACATCAGCACATCGCCGGTGCCGGCCACATCCACCGGCAGCAACGGCGAGGTCCAGCGCCAGGTTTCCCCGCGACCGACCGCCAGGGTCACCAGCTCGCCGGGGTTTCCACCGACGCTGTGCGCGATCACCCATTGCGGACCACGGTCGAGCAACGTACGGGCGGCGGCGATGGCATCGGCCTCCGCCAACGCCGGCATGCCGGTGAGGCGGTTCAGTTCGAATGCATTCGGCGTGACCAGCCAGGCATGCGGCAGCAGGCGCTCGGCGAAGATCGCTTCCAGGCCAGGCTCGACATAGGGCCCGGTATGGGTATCGCCGATCACCGGGTCGAGGCAGTAGCGCAGCTGTGGGCAGGCCGGCAGGATCTCGTCCAGCCAGTCGGCGAACGCGGCACCGTTGGCGGTACTGCCGAAGTAGCCGGACACCAGCATCCTGGCCCGCTGCGGCAGGCCGCGTTCGTAGGTACCGAGCAGCAGGTCGGCGAACCAGTCGGCGGGCAGCACGCGGCCGCGGGTGGTGTCGTAGAACGGCGCGTTGCTGAGCAGCACGGTCGGGATTTCCGCCACGCGAACGCCGAGCGCGCGCATCGGCGGAACGGCGGCGCTGTTGCCGGCGTGGCCGTAGACAAGTTGCGACTGGACCGAGATGACATCGATCGGCGATGGGCCGTCGGGCCGCTGGCGGCGGCCGTGGACCAGGTGGTTGTCAAGGGATTCGCTCATGCCAGCATTCTACGCCCGGTGGAGGGTTCGGCAGGGCTTGCAGCCCTGCATCCGCTTGCAAGCCAAATCAACGTCAACGTCAAAAACGGGCATTCCGTGGGGAGGCGGGGCGGTGTCAGAGTGCGGGGACGCCGCAAGTACGTCCTTGTAGGCTTGGCAGCCGCTTGCTCGTGTGCGCGTTCCTGCGCACACGGCAAGACCGGGGTGGGGCGTCCTGCCCAACCCGCCCGAGGCATGCCTCGGGCCCATGCGGCTCACACCCCCGCGAACCCAACCTGCCCGACCCCGGACAGTTTCCGGGGCATTCACCGCGGAATGAAGAGGGAAGAGCAGGAGCGGGTCGCGCGCTGTGCGCGCTCGGGAGGTTGGTCTTGCAGAGCCGAGCGTGGGCTCGGCTCTACACCTTTGTCGGGCTCAGTGGCCGCGCACGCGCTTGATGATCTTCGCCGCGTCGGCGGCGCTGGCGCGGACCTTGTCCCATTCGCCGTCGGCGATCCAGTTGCCCGGTACCATCCACGAACCACCGATGCAGACCACGTTCTTCTGCTCGAGGTATTCGGCGGCGGTGTTCTCGGTGATGCCACCGGTCGGGCACAGCTTGAGATCGGCGACCGGGCCGGCCAGGCCCTTGATCATCGCCAGCCCGCCCACGGCCGTGGCCGGGAACAGCTTGCACACGCGGAAGCCGCGCGCATACAGCGACAGCAGCTCGGTCGGCGTCGCCGCACCCGGCACCACCGGCAGCGGGGCGGCGGCCAGCGCATCGGCCAGTGCCGGCGGCGTACCCGGGGTCACCAGGAAATCCGCACCCGCATCAATGGACTGCTGCATCTGCTGCACGGTCAGCACCGTGCCCGCGCCCACCACCACATCGGGCAGCTCGCGCTTGAGCATCGCCAGCGCTTCCATCGCCACCGGCGTACGCAGGGTCAGCTCGATCGCCGGCAAGCCCCCTTCCAGCAGCGCCGCACTCACCGCACGCGCCTGGTCCAGCGTATGAATCGTCACCACCGGCAGGATGCCCGCCGCATGCAACAGCTCCGCCGCCTTCACCTGATGTTGTTCGATACCCATAGCTCTGCTTCTGCCTTTGCTTCTGCGTTTGAATTTGATTTTCAGTGATCACTTCGCGGCGTATCGGCGCCGGAAACTGTGATGCGGCGGAGGGCAGGCCGTCGCCAGGACCGTTCGCGCCATGGATGGCGCGACCGAGCCTACAGGGACGTATTCACGGCGTGTCCTGGCGACGGCCTGCCCTCTGCCGCCGCCAGCAAACTCACCGCCGCAACAAACCCGCAACGCTCTTCAACCCTCAGGCGTCCTTCGCCTCATGCGGCGCCGCCGCTGCCGCCGCATCGTGCCCCAGCTCATACTCGGCGTCGTAATCCCACGGCCCACCATCCGCCGCTGCCGGCCCGCACGAAATCGAAATCGCGCCCTGGTCGGCCGGGCCCACCACGCGACGGTTGATCGCGAACAGATTGCGGCCCAGGTCATGCGCTGCCGGAGCCGTGTTCGGCGCCAACGACCGCGCCGCCCATTCGGCGGCGTCCACCAGCACTTCCAGCGTGCCGGCTTCACCATCCAGGCGGATCATGTCGCCCTCGCGGACCTTCGCCAGCGGGCCACCGCGCGCCGCTTCCGGCGTCACGTGGATGGCCGCCGGAATCTTGCCCGAGGCGCCGGACAGGCGGCCGTCGGTGACCAGCGCCACGCGCCGGCCCTGGTTCTGCAGCAGGCCCAGCAGCGGCGCCAGCGAATGCAGTTCCGGCATGCCGTTCGCACGCGGGCCCTGGTAACGCACCACCGCCACGAAATGCTCGGGCAGCAAACCGCCGGCGTGCAGCTTGTTCAGCACCTGCGGCGCATCGACCACCACCGCCGGTGCCTCGATGCTGCGGTACTGCGGCTTCACCGCCGACAGCTTGATCAGTGACTTGCCCAGGTTGCCGCGCAGCAGGCGCAGGCCACCCTGGCTTTCGAACGGGTTGTCGACGCTGCGCACCACCTCTTCATCGGCACTGCGTTCCAGGCCCGGCAGGTAGACCAGCTTGCCCTCGCGCAGCTGCGGCTCGCGGGCGTAGTCGGCCATGCCGCCACGCGCCACGCTGACCAGATCGCCGTGCATCAGGCCGGCCTTGATCAGTTCGCCGAACACGAATGCCGGGCCACCGGCGGCGGCGAAGCGGTTCACGTCGGCTTCGCCGTTCGGGTACACACGGGCCAGCAGCGGAATCAGCTGCGAGAGTTCGTCGAAATCATCCCAGGTCAGCACGATGCCGGCGGCCCGCGCCACCGCGATCCAGTGGATGGTGTGGTTGGTCGAGCCGCCCGTGGCCATCAGCGCGATGACCGCGTTGATGATCGCACGCTCGTCGATGATCCGGCCCAGCGGGCGGAAATCGTCGCCCAGCGCGGTGATGTCCAGTGCGCGCTCGGTGGCTTCGCGGGTCAGTGCATCGCGCAGGGCGGTGTCCGGGTTGACGAACGACGCACCCGGCAGCTGTACGCCCATCGCTTCCAGCAACACCTGGTTGGAATTGGCGGTGCCATAGAAGGTGCAGGTGCCGGCGCCATGGTACGAGGCGGACTCGGCCTCCAGCAGCTCCTCGCGGGTGGCTTCACCGGCGGCGTAGCGCTCGCGCACTTCGGCCTTCTGCTTGTTCGGAATGCCCGGGGTCATCGGGCCGGCCGGCACGAACACCGCCGGCAGGTGGCCGAAGGCCAGCGCACCGATCAGCAGGCCCGGCACGATCTTGTCGCACACACCAAGGTGGACGGTGGTGTCGAACATGTCATGGCTGAGGCCGATGGCCGTCGCCTGGGCGATCACATCGCGCGAGAACAGCGACAGTTCCATGCCGCCACGGCCCTGGGTCACGCCGTCACACATTGCCGGCACCGCGCCAGCCACCTGTGCGGTGGCGCCCAGCTCGCGGGCGATCTTCCGGATCTGTTCGGGGTAGGTCTCGAACGGCTGGTGCGCCGACAGCATGTCGTTGTAGGCGGTGATGATGCCGAGGTTCGGCGTCACGCCGCCGCGCAGCCGGCTCTTGTCAGTACCGCCGCAGGCGGCGAAGCCATGGGCGAGGTTGCCGCAGCTCAGGCGGCTGCGGAAGGGGCCATCGCGCAGGGCGGCGTCGATCGCGGCCAGGTAGGCGGCGCGCGAGGCGGCGCTGCGGCGGATGACGCGCTCAGTGATGGCGTGCAGTTGCGGATGGAGGCTCATTGGCTACCGGCGTTCGTGGTGGCGAGAGGCAAGCGGCGGCAGCGCGCCGCCGCCGACTTCAATCAGCCCAGTGGACGCGCAGGCGCGCGCCTTCCAGGTTGATCGCGTTGAGGATCGGATACTGCTGGGCGTCGTTGCTGTCCAGGGCCTGGCGCAGCACCTGCAGCTTCTGCTTGCCGCGCAGCAGCAGCAGGCGCTGGCGGCACTGGCGCAGGCCGTGCGGGGTCAGCGTGATGCGCAGCGGCCACTGGTTGGCACCGGGGCAGCCGGTGGCATCCAGCGCCGCATAGGGCAGGGTGCTTTCCAGCGCGCGGGCGAGGTCCTTCGAGCCCGGGAACAGCGAGGCGGTGTGGCCGTCATTGCCCATGCCCAGCGCCACCAGGCTCGGCGGCTGGCTGTGCTGGGCCTGCAGGTTGACGGTGTAGACGCATTCCGGCAGCGGCTTGCCGACGCGCACCAACGGGTCGAAATGCGCGCCCTCGGCGCGCTTGAGCAGATGTTCGCGCACCAACCAGGCGTTGCTGTCACGATCCTGCGGCGACAGCCAGCGCTCGTCGGCCAGGCTGACTTCAACCCGGTCCCAGTGCACGTCCAGCTCGGCCAGTGCCTGGTACACCGGCGCCGGCGTGGTACCGCCAGACAGCAGGATGCGGGCGCGGCCCACTTCGTTGATGTCGTGGTTGAGGGTCTGTGCCATCTCGGCGGCGACCGCCTCGATCCAGCCATCGGCGTCGCCGTGCTGGATGAACTCGATGCGGTCGTCCTGGAAGGTGGGGCTCATGCGGCAACTCCTGGTGCGTCACGTTCGGCGTCGGCGGCATAGGCGGCGGCGCCCAGCAGCCCAGCGTGGGGATGCATCACCGCCAGCGACGGCACCCGCGCCATGATCGAAGAGAAGCGGCCCTTGTGCTCGAAGCGCTGGCGGAACCCGGAGTGCTGCAGCGAATCAAGCATCTTCGGGGTCAGGCCGCCGGTCAGGAACACGCCGTCCCAGGCGCCCTGGGTCAGCACCAGGTCACCGGCGATCGCGCCGAACACGGCGCAGAACACGTCCACGGTGCGCATCGCCTGCGGGTCGCCATGCAGCGCACGTGCGGTCACGTCCACCGGCTGCAGCTGGCCCGGATCGATGCCGGCCATCTCGCACACGGCGCGATGGATGTTGACCAGGCCAGGGCCGCAGATCAGCCGTTCGTTGGAGACGCGCCCAAACTGCTCGGACAGGATCTCCAGGATGCGGATCTCCTCCGGCGTTCCCGGCGGGAAACTGACATGGCCGCCTTCGGTTTCCAGCGGATAGCAGCGGCCATGGCGAAGGATCAGGCCGCCGACGCCGAGTCCGGTGCCGGGTCCGATCACCGCGTAGTTGCGCGGCTGTCCGGGTTTGCCTGGTACCCATGCCGCGCCACCGACCTGGATCACGTCTTCCGGCTGCAGCAGCGAGATTGCCATCGCCTGTGCGGCGAAGTCGTTGATCAGGTGCAGTTCGTCGAAGCCGAGCATCGCCGCGGTGCGGCTGCGCGAGATCACCCACGGGTGGTTGGTGATGCGTGCCTCGTCACCATCGACACGGCCCGCCACCGCGAACACGCCACGGCCCGCGCTGGCACCGATCTGTTCGAGGTGATGACGTGCGGCGTCGCCCAGCGATGGGAACTCCGCCACTGCGTATTCGCGGATGCTGTCCTTCAGCAGCGGCGCGTCCAGCGAGGTATCGGCCAGTGCGAAACGGGCATTGGTGCCCCCGATGTCGGCGACCAGCACCGGCTGCGAGCCGACACTCATGCCGAGGCTCCACTGTCCGGCGCATCCACGCCCTGCGGCAGGAACTCCGTTGCGTTGCCCGGGCCCCACTGGCCGGCGGGGTAGGGTTCCAGCGGCAGCCTGGCTTCCTTCCAGGCATCGGCGACGCTGTCGATCCATGCCCAGGCCGCGCGGACTTCGTCGTCGCGCACGAACAGCGTGTGGTTGCCGTTGAAGGCATCCAGGAACAGGCGTTCGTAGGCGATGCGGCGGTGCAGGCCGGTCGGCACCGACAGTTCCAGTTCCAGCGGATGCAGTTCCAGCGCGCCCCATTCCGGGCCGGCCAGGCTGCTCATCAGGCCCAGCTCGATGTTCTCCTGCGGCTGCAGCTGGAACACCAGGCGGTTCGGTGCGGCCTGCGCACGCTGCGGGCGCTCGAACAGCCAGTGGGTGACCGGCTTCAGCGTGACCACCACGCGGGTGGTGCGCTCGGGCAGGCGCTTGCCGGTGACCAGGTGGAACGGCACGCCGCTCCAGCGCCAGTTGTCGATATGCGCGGTGACGCCGGCGAAGGTTTCCACGTCGCTGCCTTCCGGCGGCTGGTAGGCCTGGGCCGGCTGGCCGTTGATGGTGCCGGCGGTGTAGCGGCCACGGATGCTGTCACGCGCGGCGTGCTTGGCATCGAGCGGGCGCAGGGCGCGCAGCACCTTGACCTTCTCGTCGCGGATGCGGTCGGCTTCCAGCGAGGCCGGCGGCTCCATCGCCACCATGCACAGCAGCTGCAGGATGTGGCTCTGGACCATGTCACGCAGCGCACCGGAACGGGCGTAGTAGGCGTCGCGGCCATCCACGCCTTCGCTTTCGGCGACCAGGATGTGCACCGATTCGATGTAGTTGCGGTTCCACACCGCTTCCAGCAGCGTGTTGCCGAAGCGCAGCGCGATCAGGTTCTGCACCGCGGCCTTGCCCAGGTAGTGGTCGAGGCGGAACACGCGGTCCTCGTCGATCCACTGGCCGATGGTGGAGATGATCTCTTCAGCGCTTTCGCTGTCGCTGCCGATCGGCTTCTCCAGCATCAGCCGTGCCGGCGCGGCGAGGGCGCCGCCCTTGGCCAGGCCTTCGCAGGTGGAGATGTACAGGCCCGGCGGGATGGCCAGGTAGCTGACGCACTTGCGGTGCACCAGGTCGGCGACCGCGGCGGCGACCGAGTCGACGTCGCGCAGGTCCACCGAGCGGTAGTCGATGCGGCGCAGCAGCCCGGCGATGTCGTCCTGCGTAGCCATCGGCATGGCCTGCTGCAGGCGCGGCCGCAGGATGTCATGGAAGGCTTCGGTGTCATGCCCGGACAGGGCCAGTGCGCGGATGCGGAAGTCCTCCGGCAGCAGGCCGTCGCCGAGCAGGCGAAGCAGCGAAGGGAACAGGTAGCGCTGGGCCAGATCACCTGTGGCACCGAACAGGAAGAGGGTGTCGTGCATCGCTCGAGTTTCAGATCCGGGTGACATCGTTGTCAATCGCTTCATGGCTGGGTTCGGGGGACATCCGCGCAACTGCCTGTCCGAGGTTCGTCGGGCGGGTTTCCCGGGGCTCCGGAAGACCGTTCCAATCGAAACCACTACCTCGGCGGAACCTTCGTTCAATCGCCGACGCAGATCGGTGCGCACCGATCATCGGATAGTGCCACGTGAAAACGTTTACATGGCAGAATGGGCAACTGTATTCGATTGCAGTGCTCGCCGCCATGCGGTGGGCGCGCAATCATCACTGCCATCGGGAGGGCCGAGGCAGTCCCAAAAGACAGCCCGGCTTCGGGCGGACCGGATTAGGTGATATGGCAAAAGTGCAGTTGCAGGGTGTGCGCAAGGTCTATGACAACGGCCAGGTCGCGGTGAAGGACGCCAGCTTCGAGGTCGCCGATGGCGAGCTGATGGTGCTGGTCGGCCCGTCCGGCTGTGGCAAGTCGACCCTGCTGCGGATGGTGGCTGGGCTGGAAGAGATCAGCGGCGGCACGCTGACCATCGGCGATCGCGTGGTCAACGACGTGGCGCCGAAGGATCGCGACATCGCGATGGTGTTCCAGAGCTACGCACTGTACCCGCACATGACCGTGGCCGAGAACCTGGCCTTCGGCCTGAAGCTGCGCGGCCATGACAAGGCGACGATCGACAGGCGCATCGCCGAGGCGGCGCAGACGCTGGGCCTGACCGAGATGATGGACAAGCTGCCCAAGGCGATGTCCGGCGGCCAGCGCCAGCGTGTTGCGCTGGGCCGCGCGCTGGTGCGCGAGCCGGCGGTGTTCCTGCTCGACGAGCCGCTGTCGAACCTGGATGCCAAGCTGCGCCACAGTGTGCGCACCGAGATCGCGCAGCTGCACCGCAAGCTGGGCACCACCATGATCTACGTGACCCATGACCAGGTCGAAGCGATGACCCTGGGTCAGCGCATCGTGGTGCTGAAGGACGGCGTCATCCAGCAGATCGACACGCCGATGGCGCTGTACGACCGCCCGGCCAATCTGTTCGTGGCCGGCTTCCTCGGCAGTCCGGCGATGAACGTGCTGCGTGGCACGCTGCAGGGCGATGCCGGTGGCGTGACCGTGGTTGACGGCGAATGGCGCGCGCCGCTGGGCCAGGCCACGATCGATCCGGCGTGGCTGCAGAAGCCGATCGCGGTGGGCGTGCGCCCCGAGCACCTGCAGCCGGCGACCGCCGACGATGCGCATGCGTTCAACGCGCGCATCGAAGGCATCGAACCGGTCGGCAACGAGATCTTCGTCAACCTGAGCAGTGGCCAGCATGCGCTGACCATGCGCGTGGCGCCGCAGGTACTGCCGGCGGTGGGTGAGCAGATCCGCGTGGCGATCCACCCGCAGGGGCCGCATTTCTTCAACCCGGAAACCGGCGAGCGCCTGTAACGGGTAGTGGCGGGCCCCCGCCGGC
>NZ_JASJSU010000051.1:0-28241 GCF_030237045.1 Stenotrophomonas maltophilia group sp. Smal17 | reverse complement strand
CCGGGAAAAGCAGTCGAGCATGGCTCGACTCTACAATGGACTGGGCTGATCAGGCCTCCTGCAACCCCGGCCGGCCGTGCTCCACCGCGTAGCGCTTCCAGCTCTGCACGGTGCCATTGGGCTGCATCACCGAATCCAGCGTCTTCATGTCACCGATCCATGCGTGGCGGGTGACATCGCACAGCACATAGCCACGCTTGTCGGTGGTCGCCTTCAGGTGCGGGCTGTGCCGCAGCTGGTTTTCGGCGTATGCGTCCACGCCCTGGCCATCGGCACCGGAGGTGATCGACGTGGCGAGGAATTCGCTGGAGACCACGCCCGAATCGCGATGATCCTGCACCAGGTCGCTGGCGTAGTGGCGATGCGCGTCGCCACAGGCAGTGACCACGTTGCCGAAGCCGACCTTCTGGATGTGGTCGAGCAGGCGCCGGCGACTGTCCAGATAGCCCGACCACTGGTCGTCGGACGACTGCACCACCCCGTCCTTCTCTCGCATGTAATTACCCAGTGCCACCTGGTGGGCGATGGTGTGCCAGCGCGGTGCGGCATCGGCCAGGCCGTCGAACAGCCAGCGCTCCTGCTTCGCCCCCACGATGCTGCGCTTCGGCGATTCGACCTCCTCGCGCAGTGCCAGGTTCACCTGCTTGCTGCGGTACTGGCGGGTGTCAAGCAGATGCAGGTCCATCAGCGTGCCGTAGCGCGCGCGCCGGTACAGCTGCATGTGGCCCTCGCGCGGAAATGCTGAACGCCGCAGCGGCATGTTCTCGTAGTAGGCCTGGAACGCCTGTGCGCGACGCAGCAGGAAGACTTCGCTGGGCGTATCGTCCTGGTCTTCGGCACCGGCCCAGTTGTTGTCCACTTCGTGGTCATCGAAGGTGACGAACCAGGGGGCCGACGCATGTGCGGCCTGCAGGTCGGCATCGCTCTTGTACTGGGCGTAGCGGCGGCGGTAGTCGTCCAGCGTGTAGGTCTGCGGCCCGACATGATTTCGCAGGTTGGTGAATGGCTGGCCGTTCATCCTGCGCAGGCCCGGCTGGCTTTCACCCTCGTAGATGTAGTCACCGTAGTGGAACACGAAATCCAGCGGCTCCTCGGCGATCCGCCGCCATGCGGTGTAGTGGCCTTCCTCGTAGTGCTGGCACCCCGCCACCGCAAAGCGCACCCGGTCCACCGCGGCCGTAACCGCGGGCAAGGTGCGGGTGCAGCCCACCGCGCTGGCGTGGCCACCCACCGTGAAGCGGTACCAGTAGGGGCGACCGGGTGCCAGCCCTTCCAGCTCCACGTGCACGGCGTGGCCCAGCTCGGGATGGGCCATCGCCGAGCCCTGGCGCACCACCTTGCGCATGCCATCGTCCGCGGCCAGCTGCCACTCGACCACCATCGGCCGCGTCGGCATGCCGCCGCCGAACACCAGCGGTTCGGTCGCCAGCCGCGTCCACAGCACCATGCCGTCGGCCGAGGGATCACCCGAGGCCACACCCAGGGTGAACGGCGTGCTGGCAAAGTGCGGCGAGGCCAGCAGGTTGCGCGGGTTCAGCGCGGTGGCATCGGCCTGCGCCACCAGTGCATGTGCCGTGCCCATCCACGCACCGGCTGCGGACAGGCCGGCCAGTGCCAGGAATCGCCTGCGATTGATCGTCTCCACGGCTGCGCCCTCAGTTGTAGATGATGTGGAAGTAGAAGAAGCGGCCGTAGTCGTCGATCTCGGTACGGAAGCGCCCGTTCGGACCGGTGCTGTAGGTGGGCTGGGTATTGAACAGGTTCTTGGCTTCGTACTTCAGCGTCACGTGCCTGCTGACCTTGTGGCTGAAGGCCATGTTGAAGGTCATGTAGGGGTCGTAGTATGAATCCAGCCATTCGGTATCACCGAAATCAACCAGCATCCGGCTGCGGTAGGTACCGGACAGGCGCAGCTGCGCACTCTTCCATGGCATGCGCCAGATCACCGAACCGTTGAGCGACCAGTCCGGCTGGTACAGCAGACGGTCGAGGCGGCGTTCGGTGCCATCGCTGATTCGGTAGTTGGTCTGGCCCTCCAGCCGGGTCGCGTTGAAGTACATGTCGAAACGGTGGCGGCCCCGCTGCAGGTTGCGGTTGGCCACCGCGAATTCGATGCCACGCAGCTTCGACTCATCCGTGTTCATCGGCTGGGTCACCCGGTAGCGGGTATCACCCACGTTCTCGAAGGTGGTCAGGGTGTAGATGTCATCCTTGATCACCTTGTCGAACAGCGCCACCGAGACAAGGCCGTTGTTGCCGTTGAAGTACAGGTCCCACGCCAGGTCGATGTTGGTGGAACGGCGCGGCTGCAGGTTGGCGTTGCCCTGCTTGATGGTGCAGAAGCCCCTGCCTTCCTCGTCATCGCCACAGCTGGTGCTCGTGGCCTGGGCGATGTTGCTCGGCGTCGGCCGGCCCAGGGTACGGCTGGCGGAGAAGCGCAGGCGCTGGTCATCACTCAGCTTGAATGTGGCGTTCAACGACGGCAGCAGGTTGTTGTAGCCGCCGCCGGTCTTGCGGAAGGCCGAGGTATAGGTGGTGCCGCCGTCGTTGCTGAACGGACTGAACGCATCGAACGTGGTGTGGTCATAGCGCAGGCCGCCGATCAGCAGCAGGCGGTCCCAGGCGTAATGGGCAGACACATACGCGTTGCCGATGTCTTCCACGTACTTGTAGTCGCTGGTGAAGTTGGCATTGGGATACGCCGCGTTGTTGCTGCCCAGCTTCGGAAACAGTTCGTCGTTCCACTTGCGGTTGTCGATCAGCGGAAAGCCCGGCACGCTGCCCAGCAGGGTCGAACCCGGGTACAGGTAGTCGTTCAACGTCGCGCTGCTCTTGTAGTAGTCGAAATCGATGTCCTGCCAGATCTTCAGGTGACGGTACTCGGCACCTGCGGCCAGGCCAAAACCGCGCGCGTCGGCATCGATGTTGTAGCTGAAGTCGGCGCGCAGGTTGTCGATGGTCTCCTTGGCATCGCGCGGCGAGACATAGGCCTGTGCCGGATTGAGCTTGAACGCCGAACTGGTCAGCAGGCTGGAGTCGGAGACGCCCACCGCGTTGGGAAAGCCATGGCTGTCGTTCTCGTAGTCGACGAACAGGTTGCTCGGGTAGGCGCGCACGCCCCAGTAGACCTGGCTGTTGTGGAAGGTCTCCTCGGTGTGGCCGCCACGCAGCGTCAGCCGCGAGCGATCACCGATATCCCAGTTGAAGCTGGCGATGGCGCCACGGTTGTTGCGGTCCCAGCGGTCGTGGCGATTCTTGATGTAGATGCTGTTGATCTGGGTGGTGCCGCTGTCTTCGGTCTGGTTGCGGATCGGAAACTTGGCATTGCCATACAGATCGGTCTTGTTCATCGTCGAGTTCTCGTAGAACCGGTACGAGTACAACAGCAATGATGCATAGAACGGATCATCCGACGGCTTCCATTCCAGCTTGGCCGAGCCACCGAAATTGGTGATGAAGTTGGTGTAGGTACCGGTACTGAAGTTGCCGGGTGCACGCAGCCCGTTCCAGCCCTTGGCCTCGTCCGGCCCGGTGGTGCCGTCGGTAAGGTACTTGCCGGCATCGTTGTAGTAGTAGTTCGACTCCACCCAGCGCTTGACGCTGTTGCGCGAACGCTGCTCGTAGCGGGCCACCGCAACGATGCCGAATTCCTGGTCCGCACCGAACTGGTTGGAGAACACCATCTTGGCGCTCTTGCCGAAGTGGCCCAGCGTCTCATGGTTGCCACCGGCGCTGCGCTCGACATGGGTCTCGGCCGTGGAATGGATACCGGCCACATCGGCGAACACGTACTTGCCGGATCGATCAAACGCGCTGCGACTGATGATGTCGATCACGCCGCCAACCGCATCCGGCGCCTGTTCGGCGCTGAAGCTCTTGTAGATGTCGGTGCGGGTGCCGATGTCGCTGGGAATCAGCTGCAGGTTGTTCATGCGCTCGCCGGAGCCACTGCCCCCCACGCTGGCAATCGCGATGCCATCGATGGTGGTGTAGTTGAGGTTGGCCTGCACGCCACGCACGGTCACGTAGCGTGGTTCACCGGCATCCTCGACCGCGCTCAGGCCCGGCGCGGCCATCAGGCTTTCGGCCAGGGTCTCGTCACCGTAGCTGTCCATCTCGTCGTAGACCACCGAATCCTTGATCACCGGCGAGGTCTTCTTCTGGTCGATCACCTCGTGCGCAGCGATCACCTTCACCGTATCCAGCGTTGGCGCCACCACGGCCTCGGCCTCGCGCGGCTTCGGTGCGGCCGGCTTCGGCGCGGTGCGCGCGGGTGCAGGATCGATGGCGATGACGTTGCCATCGACAACGGTATAGCCCAGGCCGGTGCCGGCCAGCAGAGCGTCCAGCGCCTGCCTGACGGTTGCCCCTCGTGGCACCGCGCCGGCCATGCGCGCATCACCGCCCGCCGAGTACAGGAACTGCACACCGGAACTGCGCGACAACTGTTCCAGCGCACGCGACAGCGGCTGCGCTGCGATCGGGGCCGATACAGGCGCTTCGAGGCCATCGGCGCCGGCCGCGAGGGCCACCGGCATGCTGCAGGGAGACAGGGCGAGGACGATCGATAGGTAGAGCGTGTTCCGCATCACGGGTCCTTGGAAGAGAGAGACAACAGGTGCCGCAGCGTGATCCGACAGCGGCTTCTCCCAAGTAAGAGCCCGCGTCCGCCGAAGTGGAGAACGCGGATTCGATGAATTTTTTCTGACAGCGAGCGACCAGCCGGCTTCAACGACTTCCGACCCGCACCGTATCGCCTTCGCGACGGACGACGAAGCGCGGATCGCGTTCGAGGAAGACCTGCAACGCACCGATGCGATGCGCATCCAGGCTGCCGGACAACCGCGCCGATGCGGCGCCTTCGTCCAGCACCCGCACCTGCACCTGGTTGTGGCGGTTGAAGGCCGCAGCCACCTCGTCCAGCCGCTCGTCCAGGAACGATACCTTGCGCTGCTGCCAGTCCAGCAGCATCGACAATGGCATGTCCAACGATTCGACGGCATGGCTGCGCGTGTCGACCTGCACCACGCGCCCTCCGTCCAGCTGCGCAAGGCGGCGGGCACCTGCTCCCTGGCTCCAGACCTCGACCTCGCCGGAGACCACGCCGATGCGCGTACCCTGCAGCCGCCGCGACACATCGAACACCGTGCCGATGTCACGGATCTCCAGGCCGTTCACCTGCACCTTGAACGGCCGCCGGTCGTGGGCGATGTCGAATGTGGCCTCGCCCTGCAGGAGTTCCACCTTGCGGCTGAACCAGCCCATCCGCACGCGCAGGCGGCTGTCCGCGTTGAGCTGCACCTGGGTCTGGTCGGCCAGGACCAGGTCTAGCAGTTCACCGTGGTCGGCGCTGTACATCTGCTCGGCAGGCATCAGCAACGGAAGCAGGCCAACGCCCAGCAGGGCAGCGCACGCTGCGACGGCCAGGCCCAGCCAGCGCGCGCGGTGGCGCCTGGGCACACTGCGCAGCGGCTCCGGCACGCTGCCAAACAGCGGCACCACCTTCGCCGAGGCGGCCTTCAGTGGCGGCGCCAGCACTTCCTCGGGCAGCGGCGATTGCAGTGCCTCGTCGACCTGACGGTACAGCGCGAGCGCCCGCATGTAGGCGCGCACGTGCTCGGGCGAACGCTTCATCCATTCTAGGAAGGCAGCGCGCTCGGCCTCGCTCAACGTCCCCTCGCGATTGCACAGGAACCAGTCCATGGCCTCGCGGGAAATGCCATCGTCGGCCACGTCGGATGGATGCCGGTTCATGTGCGCTCCCTGGCGCCCAGCGCCTTCCTGCAGGCCTCCAGCCCCTTGCCGATATGCTTGCGCACCATGTGCACCGACACCTGAAGCTGCTGGCTGATTGCCGGGCAGTCCAGCCCGTCGCGGTAGTGCAGCTCCATCACCCGCCGCGTGGTCGTCGGCAACTGTACGATGGCGCTGCGGATATCGTTCCAGCGCTGCGCGCGCTCGAACTCACCTTCGATGTCTTCTTCACTCTTCAGCACTTCAGCCAGCAGGTCGACGTCTTCCAGCGGCGGCAACGTGGAACGCGAGCGTGCGTGCTCGCGCGCCAGATTGGCCGCCACGGTGAACAGGTAGGCTTCCGGGTTCTCGATCGCCGCCGCATCCTCGCCGGTCGTCCGCAGCAGCCGCAGGTACACCTCCTGGGCGAGATCCTCGGCATCCTCGTTGGCCGAGCCGCGACGCAGGAAGAAGCCACGCAGCAGCCTGCGCCGCAGTTCGTAGCTCTTTTCCCAGATCCTCACGCTGTTCACGGCCGACCAACCACCCCGAGGCTGGAAAACCCAGCAGGGTGACGGCCCTCGGTGACAGCGGTATTGCAGCGGCATGCCAACGCCTGCTTGCCAGAGACCCAAGCCGGGCCCGCCTATCGAAGCCAGCAGGCCCGGCCTACGCTTGCGTTCCCGGTGACCGCGACGGTCGCCCTTCGCGTCCCGGCCCCGCCGTGGCAACCCCGCTCCAGTGCTGTGCGCCCTGCCGGTGTTGTCGCCCCGGCAGGCGGCCGGTCGGCGCCCTCTGGAGACCGCCATGAACCAAGCCCCCATCCCCTTCGATACCGATCCGCTGGAAACCCGGGAGTGGCGTGAATCGCTGGAAGCGGTGATGCAGGCCGGTGGCCGGCCACGCGCGCAATACCTGATCGACCAGCTCAGCGAGCTCGATGCCCAGCAGCACGGCGACCTGCACACCCGCGCCTGGACCGCCTACGTCAACACCATTCCGCCCGAGCGCCAACCTGCCTATCCGGGCGACCTGGCCATCGAGCGCCGCTTGAACGCGATGATCCGCTGGAACGCGATGGTGATGGTGCTGCGTGCCGGCAGGCATTCCAACGTCGGTGGCCACATCGCCACCTACCAGTCGGCCGCCGTGCTGTACGACGTGGGCTTCGACCATTTCTTCCGTGGCCGTACCGACGCCTTCGACGGCGACATGATCTACATCCAAGGCCATTCCGCGCCGGGCATCTATGGACGTGCCTATGTGGAAGGCCGCATCGATCCGCAGCGGATGGACAACTTCCGCCGCGAAGCCGGGCGCGAAGGACTGTCCTCGTATCCGCACCCGCGCCTGATGCCGGAGTTCTGGCAGTTCCCCACCGTGTCGATGGGGCTGGGCCCGCTCACCGCCGCCTACCAGGCACGCTACATGCGCTACCTCGAGTACCGCGGCCTGAAGGAACACCAGGGTCGCAAGGTGTGGGCCTTCCTCGGTGACGGCGAGATGGACCAGCCCGAATCACAGGCGGCGATTTCGCTGGCCGGCCGCGAGCGGCTGGACAACCTCGTGTTCGTGGTCAACTGCAACCTGCAGCGCCTGGACGGTCCGGTACGCGGCAACGGCAAGGTCATCCAGGAGCTGGAAGGCACCTTCCGCGCGGCCGGCTGGAACGTGATCAAGCTGATCTGGGGCAGTGGCTGGGACGACCTGCTGGCCCGCGACCATAGCGGCCTGCTGCGCCAGCGCATGATGGAATGCGTGGATGGCGACTACCAGACCTTCAAGTCGCAGAACGGCGCGTATGTGCGCGAGCACTTCTTCGGCCGCTATCCCGAACTGCTGGACCTGGTCTCGCACATGAGCGACGACGACATCTGGGCGCTCGCACGGGGCGGCCACGATCCGCAGAAGGTGTACGCCGCCTACCAGCAGGCAGTGAACACCAGCGGCCGGCCCACCGTGATCCTGGCCAAGACGGTCAAGGGCTTTGGCATGGGTGAAGCCGGCGAAGGCCAGAACATCAACCACCAGCTGAAGAAGATGAGCGCCGACGCGGTGCGTGCGTTCCGCGACCGCTTCAATCTGCCGGTCAGCGACGAACAACTGGAGGAGATGCCCTACCTGCGCCCGGAACCGGGCAGCGCCGAAGCGCTGTACTTCGCCGAGCGCCGCCGCATCCAGGGTGGGCAGCTGCCGGCGCGCCTGGCCCGGGTCGATCCGCTGCCGCTGCCACCGTTGTCGATCTTCAACAGCCAGCTGCAGGGCAGCGGCGATCGTGGCCAGTCCACCACGATGGGCTTCGTGCGCATCCTCACCAGCCTGCTGAAGGACCCGGAACTGGGCAGGCTGGTGATTCCGATCGTGCCCGATGAATCACGCACCTTCGGCATGGAGGGCCTGTTCCGCCAGATCGGCATCCATTCGTACCTCGGCCAGCTGTACACCCCGCAGGACGCCGGCCAGTTGAGCTACTACAAGGAGGCCAGGGACGGGCAGATCCTGCAGGAAGGCATCAACGAATCCGGTGCGATCTGTTCGTGGATCGCCGCCGGTACCGCCTACAGCAACCATGGCCTGGCCACGATTCCGTTCTACATCTTCTATTCGATGTTCGGCCTGCAGCGCGTCGGCGACCTGGCATGGGCCGCGGCCGACGCGCGTACGCGCGGTTTCCTGCTGGGCGCCACCTCCGGCCGCACCACGCTGATGGGCGAAGGCCTGCAGCACGACGATGGCCACAGCCACGTGCTGTCGTCGGTGATTCCGAGTTGCGTGTCCTACGACCCGACCTTCAACTACGAACTGGCGGTGATCATCCACGACGGCCTGCGCCGCATGTACGTCGACCAGGAAGACATCTACTACTACATCACCGTACTCAACGAGAACTACCCGCATCCGGCACTGCCCGAGGGCGCCGAGGCCGGCATCCTGAAGGGACTGTACCTCCTGCACCCCGCGCCCTCCGGACGCGGGACCTCGCAGCCACGCGTGCAGCTGATGGGCAGTGGCTCGATCCTGCGCGAAGTGGAGGCCGCGGCCGAGTTGCTGCAACAGGACTTCGGCATCGCCAGCGACGTCTGGAGCGCGACCAGCCTGACCGAACTGCGCCGCGATGGCCTGGCTGCGGAACGCTGGAACCTGCTGCATCCGGCCGCGGAACCCCGTGTGCCTTACGTGCAGCAGTGCCTGCAAGGCCACGAAGGGCCGCTGGTGGTGGCCACCGACTACATGAAGATCGTCGGCGACCAGATCCGTCCCTTCATCAATGACCGCCGTTTCACTGCATTGGGCACCGACGGCTTCGGCCGCTCCGACACGCGTGAATCGCTGCGCACGTTCTTCGAAGTGGATCGCCACTTCATCGTGCTGGCGGCCCTGAAGGCGCTGGCCGAAGAGGGCCGCATCGAGCGCTCGCGGCTGCAGGAGGCCATCGACCGATACGGCATCGACACCGGCAAGCCAGATCCGGCCGCGGTCTAGGGCGGCAGGCGCAGCGCCTGCGGATCTTCCCCGCAGGCGCGGCGCGCGCAGTGCCGCTAGGGCAGCCGCTTGAACAGGTTGGTCTGCAGGATCGGCGTACCGTCATGGCCGTAGAACGCCTTGGTCTCGGTCATCGTCGCGCGGTCATCGGCTACCGTGTAGATGCGGGTCGAGGCGGGCGTGCCATGGTCCACCAGCTGCATCACCAGCGTGTTCGGCGCCGGCAGCTTCAGGTTGGCCTTGTCCGCGCCATAGGTGCCGGACAAGGCGCCCGGCGTGCCATCCAGGGCCAGCGTGCCATCGGACTTCATGGTCTTGCCGTCATGCAGGACGATATCCACATGCGAGCTCCAACGGCCGCTGCCGGCGTCCTTGAACTCCAGCACCACCTGCTTCGGGCGCTGCGCTTCGGGTAGCGCCGAGGTGGCGATATCCAGCGACCAGCGCCCCAGCAGCGGTGAGGGTGAGGCCTCCATCGCCAGCGCCGACGCGGCCGGCAGTGACAGCGCGGACAACAACACAGCGGACAACAGCTTCATACGATGCTCCGTTCGAGTGAAGAAGGTTCTGCGTAGGACACTGTGGGGCGCAGCGCTTCGGATCGTGCCCGTCACCCGTGCCGGGTACAAGCCGAAGCGCTGAACACAGGGCAACGTCACGCCTTAATAGCCGACCTTCACGGTGAACATCACGTTCCGCGGCGCGCCGTACCAGGCCTGGTTGTAGAAGCCGATCTGCGAGTAGTAGTGGCGGTCGAACAGGTTGTTGATGTTGACCGCCGCGGACAGGTTGGAACTGAACTGGTAGCGCGCCATCAGGTTGACCAGCGCATATCCGGGCTGCTCTACCGGCACCCGGCGGTTTCCGGGTGCCGTGGCGGTCTGGTACATGCGGTTCTGCCAGTCCACGCCACCGCCAAGGGTCAGCCGGTCCCAGGTACCGGGCAGGCGCCAGGTAGTGAACAGCTTGAACAGGCTGCGTGGCTTGGCCGTATTGATGGCCCTGCCCTGTGCGTCCTGCGCGATGAACGTGGTGAAGCTGGTGCCCAGGCTCCAGCCCGGCAATGGCTCACCGGCCAGTTCAAGTTCCAGTCCATCCACCGTTGCCCCCTTCACTGCGCGGTACGCGGCCTGCGTACTGCCCTCGACCAGCCCGCCGGTCGCTTCGGCCAGGTTGTCCTGCCGGGTACGGAACAGCGCGGCTGAAGCATTCAAGCGCTCCTGCAGCCAGCTGCCCTTGAGGCCCAGCTCATAGCTGCGGCCGCTCACCGGGTCGAGGATCTGCCCGGATGCATCGCGATTGTTCTGCGGCTTGAAGATGCCGGTGTAGCTGGCGTAGATGCTGCTGTACCCGTTGAGGTCCCAGACCAAGCCGGCATACGGCACGAACTCGTTGCGATAGCGGTATTTGCGCTTGCTGCCGAAGTAGACCTGGTCCGTCTCCCAGTTGCTCAGGCGAGCACCGACGATCACATGCAGCGGGTCAGCCAGCGACAGCCGCGCCACTGCATAGGCGCCGCTCTGATGGTTGTCCAGATCATCGGCCTGGGTCTTGCTGCTGGCCCACACCGGTTCCGGCGTGCCCGGCCCGTGCCAGTCCAGATAGCTGGCCAACGGCGGCAGCGGCGCCAGCGCGCGGTACTGCCCCAGCGCGATCTCGTCGCGCGACCGCGACCAGCCGATCGACGCCGTGTGCTGGCGACCGAACAGCTGGAACGGACCCGACAGGCTGGCACTGACTGCCTCGCGCCGCACCGGTCCATCGTAGCGGGTGAAGCTGTTGCCATTGGGCATGGCGCCGGTGACCGGATCGGGATAGCCGCCGCGATAGAGGTGCTTCATCTCCATGTCGGTATGTGAACGGCTGTAGGACACCCGCGCCTGCCAGTCGTTACCGAAGCGGTGGTTGAAATCGAAGAAGCCGTTGCGGGTATCGGTGCTCATCCGTGCCCACGGGGCCGTGGCCGATACCGAGCGATCGAAAGCGGTGCGCGTGCCATCGGCGTTGAACAGCGCGAAGCCACTGCCAAAGCCACGGTTGTCATTGCCCTGGTAGGAGATGCCGGCGATCAACCCGGTGTCCTCGCCCAGATCCACGCTGACCACGCCGTAGAGCGTCTTCGCGGTGCTGTCCAGGCCGGCGGTGTAGCTGTCGGCCTCTGCTTTGGCTGCCACCAGGCGACCGCGTATGCGGCCTTCCCTGCTCAACGGGCTGGATACATCCGCCCACGCGCGCCGTGCGTCCCAGCTACCGAGGCCGATGCCAGCACTGGCAGCGAACTCGCGCAACGGTCGCTTGCGCACGTAGTTCACCGCTGCCGAAGGATTGCCGGCACCGGTCATCAGGCCGTTGGCACCGCGCACGATCTCGATGCGGTCATACACCACCATGTCCAGGTTGTTCTCGCCGAAATTCCACGGCGACAGCACCGGCATCACCACGCCATCGAACTGGTAGTTGTCGATCTCGAAACCCCGCGCCGAGAACGAGTAGCGGTTGGCATCGCTGCGCGTGACCGAGATGCCTGGCGCGGTGGCCAGCGCATCGGCCGTACTCAGCAGCGCGCGGTCCTCGATCTGCTGGTGGGTGACGACGCTGACCGACTGCGGTGTCTGCCGCGAGGTCAGCGACAGGCCGGTCGCCGTACCCATGGAATTGGTGGTGTAGGAGCGCGACGATTCGGTGCTGCCGTCGAGATCGGCGGTGACCTGCACGGTGGGCAGTTGCGAGGCCGTGGCGGCAGGTGCGCGTTCGGCGGCATGGGCAGCGTTGAACAGCGCCAGGGTCGTGCCGATGGCGGTTGCCAGGGCACACGGGCGGAAACAGGCAGGCATGGAAGGTCCAGCGGGAAGGAAAGGCTGGATGAGAATTATTGTCATTTGAACGTGAGCGCACGTATGCGCGGACGCAGCAGGTGTTTGCGCGCTGCCGGCGATGATCGAACGTCAGCGGAACCGGCTCGGTGCGATGCCATAGCGTGCACGGAACGCGGTCGCGAAATTGGTGGCATGCCGGTAGCCGGCGAAATGTGCGGCCTGCTGCACGCTGCAGCCCTGCCGGAGCTGCTCGCAGGCCCGCTGCAACCGATGTTCGCGCAGCCAGGCAAACACCGAGCATCGATACACCTGCAGGAACTTCAGGCGCAGGCTGCTGGGGCTCATGCAGGCCACGCGCGCCAGATCGTCCAGGCTGTGATCGGCGGCCGGCGCTGCCTGCAGGCAATCGATCACCCGCTGCAGCATGCGGCGATCGCGCGCGGACACGCCCAGCTCCAATGCAGCATTGCGTGCAGGCGCGCCCAGGGACAGTGCCAGCATCTGCAGGCCCACGCCCTCGCACAGCAGCGCATGCATCGCGCCGTCCCAGACACCCGACAGCAACTGGTCGGCCGCGTGCCCCAGATGCGCGGGTACCTGCCAGCTATGCAACGGCCGGCCGTCGGAGCGGTGCGCGGACAGCAGTTCGTTGATCACCGGGTCATCCAGCGGCGCCGATGCGTCCAGCGAGACATTCAGGCTGCGCATGCGCTGCCCCGCGGGGTGGATCGCGGTCATGGGCGCCGCATCGGCCAGTATCCTCGCGCCCGCGCCCGGGCGCATTCCGATCTGCGCCTGACCTGACAGGCGAGCACCGGCGCAGCCTTCCAGCATCACGATGGCCGAGAACGCCGGCGGCACTTCCGAGATCGCCTCGAAGGTCTGGTGCGCAACCACATCCGACAGCGCCAGGGTCAAGCCCGGGCGCAGGCAGCGCTGCTCCACCCTGCCCTCGACCACGCAGGGTTCGCCAGCAACGGCAAGCGGTTCCGGCAGTCGATAGCGGAAGCCGCTGCGGCGGCCCAGGTGGTCCAGGTCGGCAAGGGTGAGGGCATGCATGGAGTCACCGGCGGAGGAGCGGACGTCGGCCATTCTCATATGAGAACCACTCTCATCTCCAGTCCGGCTGGCAAGGCCCATTCGCCCCTTGTCGATACAAATAGTTACGTTATAACATTTCACACTATTTTCACGGAGCGTGTCATGCGTCGCCATCTGCTTGCTGCCGCCATTCTGTTCGCCGTCCACACCGCCCACGCCGCGGACGAACCCACCCTTCCCACGCTTCAGGTCGAGGCCTCGAAGCCCTCGCGAATCGACAGCCGGGTCACCGTCGACAATCCACAGGCGCAGAACCGCACCCTCGGCGGCCTGCTCGAGCATGTCTCCGGCGTGCAGAACAGTGCGTTCGGACCGAACGCGGGCGCCCCGGTCATCCGCAGTCTCAGCGGCAACCGGGTTCAGATCCTGCAGGATGGCCAGTCCATCCTTGGCATGAATGCGATCAGCGGTGACATCAACATTCCCTTCGATCCACTGTTCGTGCGCAGTGTCACCGTCAACAAGTCCTCCGACACGGTGCGCTATGGCGGCAATGCGATCGGCGGCAGTGTGGAGATCGACTCGGGCCTGATCTCGCGCAGCATGGAAGACAAGGACCAGTCGATGGAACTGGTCCTGCGCAAGGGCTTCAACGCCGCCGATGCGCAGGGCTTCCGCATGAACTTCAACAACCAGCGCAACATCTCCACCAACCTGCAGGTCTCGCGCCAGCGCATTTCCCACTACGACATCCCCGGCAACAGCAAGGCCAGCGTCTGCAACACCCGCCTGTTCCCCGCCACCGGCGGCGTCAACTCGGCGCTGGCCGACAGCTGCCAGAAGGAAGCGCGCGTCCAGCAGATCTACAACAAGGCCTCGCAGCCCTATATCGACCAGTTCATGACCGAGAACCCGGACTGGGCCGACGGTGACTTCTCCTTCTATACCAACAACCCGACCTCGGTCTGGCAGCGCCGCACCTACATCAACCCGGTCAACCCGGCCTATGTGCCCGGCACGCCCTCGTATGTGCAGAAGCAGATCAACAATGACGTGACCCCCGACTATCACCACCGGTTGGGCAACAGCTACTCACGCAATTCGCAGGTGGCCGCCGGCTCGACCCTGTTCTTCGACCGCGGCTACGTCGGTGTCAGCATCGATGCCAAGGACAGCGAATACGGCGTACCCGGCTTCTCGATGCAGAACCTGTCATTCGGCTCGAACTACGCCGATGGCCTGCCGGTGGGCGTGGTGATCAAGCAGCAGCGCTACGCGCTGGAAGCACTGCTGCGCGATCCGCTGCCCTACTTCGAGCGTGCCGAACTGCGTGTCTCCAAGCTGGACAACACCTCGGGCGAACGACTCGGCGCGTCCAAGGCCAACGACTACGACTTCGAAAGCATCCAGGCCGAGCTGCTGCTCAGCCACCAGCGCGTCGGCCCGCTCAGCGGCATGCTCGGCCTCAGCCACCAGTCGCGTGATGTCACCGGCAGCGGCTCGCTGCGCTACCTGCCCGATGTCGATACCCGCAGCAATGCAGTGTTCCTGAAAGAGACGCTGGACTTCGGCTGGGCCACCTTCGATGCCGGCGTCCGCCATGAGCGTGTCGACCACACGCTGCAGCCCAGCCGCTTCAAGACCGCGCGCAATGCTGCCAACACGAAACTGCAGGACCGCGACTACCGGCTCAACAGCTACAGCCTCGGCTCGTACGTCGAGCTCGGCCCCTTGTTTGCCGCCAAGGTGCGCTACTCGTCCTCGCAGCGCGCACCGGAGATCAACGAGCTGTATGCCAGCAACGCGCACTATTCGGTGATGACCCAGGAGGAAGGCAACCAGAACCTGGAGCCAGAGCGCGCAAAGAACCTGGAGCTGACCGGCCTGTTCCACCTCGGCGGCTTCGAGCTGTCGGCCACCGCGTACCGGATGAAGTACCAGAACTACCTCTACCTTGGCTACTCGGGCCTGCAGACCGCCAACCGCCTGCCGCTGAAGTACTGGAAGCAGACCGACACCACGGTGAAGGGCTTCGAGATCGACGCTTCACAGGCGCTGGATCTCGGCCGCTATGGCACGTTGAATGTCTCGGCCTTTGCCGACCTGGTGAAGAACAAGGCCGACCACCCGGACGCGCTGCGCGCCCACAATGATGGCGAGTACCTGCCGAACATGCCGACCAACCGCTACGGCGCCAACCTGCAGTGGCAGCGCCAGGGCTGGAAGGCGCAGCTATCCAGTACCTACTACGGCACGCAGAAGTACCTCGGCCGCAATGTCAGCGAGGAAATTCCGCTGGACGCGTTCAACCTGGTCGACCTGCAGGTCAGCCGCGAACTGCCGGTGCGCAACAGCTACATCGCCGGCATGGAAGTGTTCGTCAACGGCAGCAACCTGCTCAACGAGGAAGCGCGCCCGCACAACTCGCCGTTGAAGTACATCGCCCCGCTGCCGGGGCGTGGCTTCCAGGTGGGTGTGACGGTCAGGCTCTGAGCCCGGGCGGAAGGAGAAGCGGCCTGCGGGTGGATTACCTGCAGGCACCCGGCACGGCGACGCGCCGGGTTGCGTCGCGAACCCGGGTTGATCCACCATCCGTCGAAAAGGAGATGGCGATGAACTGGAAGCAAGCGATTTCCCTTGGGGTGTTGTTGACCATCACCTCGGGGGCAGGTGCCGCATCTGCGATCACCTACGACAAGGATGGCCGCTACGGCTACTCGATGAACCAGCATTCCCTTACCACCGCGATGCAGCAGTCGCTGCACTACTGCGCGCTGCAATCGCGCAATTGTGGCCAGTCTGCCAGCACGACCAGCGAAGGCTATTCGGCCATCGCGACGGGCACGGTTGCGTTGGGCTTTGCACTGGGTGAGAAGACTGCGGACGCCGCGCAGCGCAAGGCCGAAAGAATGTGCAGGGAGCGCGCCAACGACTGCACGCTTGCCTTGTTGTGGCGCGAAACCCCACCGCGTGATCTCGAGCCGCCACAGCGTCCTGCTGCCGCCGCTCCGGCACCTGCAACGACGCCTGCTGCAGTACCTGCCATCCGTAGCGATCACTAAGGACAGGCAGCCCCGCGCAGGCTGCACCTTCGAACACCGGACAAAGAAAAACGCCTGCAGATCGAGGATCTGCAGGCGCTTCTTTGTATCTGGCGGAGTGAGAGGGATTCGAACCCTCGATAGAGCTTTTGACCCTATACTCCCTTAGCAGGGGAGCCCCTTCGGCCACTCGGGCATCACTCCGGGGTATTCACCGCGTCTGGTGCGTTGCACCTCAGCGGGGCGTGAATCATAACGTTAATCGAGTGCGAAGGTAAAGCGTTATTCGGCAGAATTTTCGCTACCGGCGCCACCGGCTTCGTCACCGCGCTGGATGCGCTGATAGATCTCTTCGCGATGCACAGCGACGTCCTTCGGCGCGGTGATGCCGATACGCACCTGGTTACCCTTGACGCCAAGCACGGTGACGCTCACCGAGTCACCGATCATCAGGGTTTCGCCGACGCGGCGAGTCAGGATCAACATTTTTGCAAGTCTCCATGGAACCGTGTGGAAGGGTATCCCCCACCGGCTTGACGCTCCGTCAAGAAGCGCTACCACGACAAAGGGAAAAGATTCGCAATGGTACCGTCAGCCGTCCCGCTCCTACAAGGAGGGGGACGGCGGGTTCATCACAGGCGGGGGCTGACCCATTCGACAACTGCAGCCAGCGCAGTGGCAAGGGCGGGCCCGTCCTCGCCACCACCCTGGGCGAGGTCCGGGCGTCCGCCGCCCTTGCCCCCGATCTGACCGGCGATATGGGACAACAGTTCCCCGGCCTTGACCTTGCCCATTGCGCTGCCGTTCACACCCGCAACCAGGGCCGCCTTGCCGTCCTGGGCGCCGGCCAGCACGATCACCGCGTCGCCCAGCTGCTGCTTCAGGCGGTCCATGGCGTCACGCAGGGACTTGGCGTCGAAGCCTTCCAGGCGGGCGGCCAGCACCTTCACACCGGCGACCTCAACGGCCTGGCCGGACAGGTCGGCGGTGGCACCGGCCGCGACCTTGGCCTTCACGGCTTCCAGCTCGCGCTCCAGCTGCTTCTGGCGCTGGCCGAGGGCGCGGATCTTCTCGACCACGTCACCGGCGCTGCCACCGAGCAGCTCGGCGGCTTCAGCCAGGCGTGCCTCTTCGGCGTCCACGTAGTCCAGGGCGCCCTGGCCGGTGACCGCCTCGATGCGGCGCACGCCGGCGGAGACACCGCCCTCGGAGGTGATCTTGAACAGGCCGATATCGCCGGTACGGTTGACGTGGGTACCACCACACAGCTCGGTGGAATAGTCACCCATCTTCAGCACGCGCACGTGCTCACCGTACTTCTCGCCGAACAGGGCCATCGCGCCGAAGTCCAGCGCCTCCTGCATGGCCATGGTGTGCACTTCGGCGGCATTGTTGGCGCGCACCTGCTGGTTGACCTTGCGCTCGATCACCGCCAGCTCATCAGCGCTGATCGGCTGGAAGTGCGAGAAGTCGAAACGCAGGCGGTCCGGCGCGACCAGCGAGCCCTTCTGCTGCACATGGGTGCCCAGCACTTCGCGCAGGGCGGCGTGCAGCAGGTGGGTCGCCGAGTGGTTGAGGATGGTGGCGCCGCGACGCTCGCCGTCAACCTGGCCGGACAGCACGTCGCCAACCTTCAGGCCACCTTCGGACAGCGTGCCGACGTGGCCATGGAACTGGCCAGCGAACTTCTGGGTGTCTTCCACCGCCAGGCGCACGCCGTTGCCGGTCAGCACGCCGGTGTCGCCGACCTGGCCGCCGGATTCGGCGTAGAACGGGGTCTGGTTGGTGATGACGATGACCGCATCACCGGCATCGGCCGACTGCACCGGACGACCGTCCTTGAGCAGCGCCAGCACGGTCAGGCCATCGGCCTGCAGGCGGTCATAGCCCAGGAACGCGGTCGGGCTGAGGGTGGCTACCAGCTCCGCCGGCAGGGTCACGCCGCCGCCGAACTTGCCGGCCGCACGCGCGGTCTCGCGCTGCTGCTCCATCGCGGCATCGAAGCCGGCGATGTCGACGGTCAGGTCACGCTCGCGGGCGATGTCCTGGGTCAGGTCGAGCGGGAAACCGTAGGTGTCGTACAGGCGGAAGGCGTCAACGCCCGGGATCACGCCATTGCTGGCTTTGCCAGCCACGTCCTCGAAGATCTTCATGCCGGCGTCGAGGGTTTCAGCGAAACGCTCTTCCTCGGCCTGCAGCGCACGGGTAACGGTGTCCACCGCCGCCGGCAGTTCCGGATAGGCCTCGCCCATCTGTTCGACCAGGGTCGGCACCAGCTTGCTGAAGAACGGCTGGCGCACGCCCAGCATCCAGCCATGGCGCAGGGCGCGGCGGATGATACGGCGCAGCACGTAGCCGCGGCCTTCATTGGAGGGCAGCACGCCGTCGACGATCAGGAACGAACAGGCGCGGATGTGATCGGCGATCACGCGCAGCGACTTGTTCTCCAGGTCGGCGGTGCCGGTCAGCTCCGACGCCTTGCGGATCAGCGCCTGGAACAGGTCGATCTCATAGTTGGTATGCACGTGCTGCAGGATCGCCGCCAGGCGCTCCAGGCCCATGCCGGTATCCACGCACGGCGCCGGCAGCGGCACCAGGGTGCCGTCGGGCTGGCGGTCGAACTGCATGAACACCAGGTTCCAGATTTCGATGAAGCGGTCACCGTCCTCATCCGGGGAGCCCGGGGGGCCGCCGGCGATATGGTCGCCGTGGTCGTAGAAGATCTCGGTGCACGGGCCGCACGGACCCGTGTCGGCCATCTGCCAGAAGTTGTCCGAGGCGAACGGCGCGCCCTTGTTGTCACCGATGCGCACGATGCGCTCTTCCGGAATGCCGACCATGTCGCGCCACAGCGCGTAAGCCTCGTCGTCGGTCTGGTAGACGGTGACCAGCAGGCGCTCGGCCGGCAGCTTCCAGACCTGGGTCAGCAGCTCCCAGGCCCAGGCAATCGCGTCCTTCTTGAAGTAGTCGCCGAACGACCAGTTGCCCAGCATTTCGAAGAAGGTGTGGTGGCGTGCGGTGTAACCCACCTGGTCGAGGTCGTTGTGCTTGCCGCCCGCCCGCAGGCAGCGCTGGACGTCGGCCGCGCGCACGTAGCTGCGCTTCTCCGCGCCAAGGAACACGTCCTTGAACTGCACCATGCCGGAGTTGGTGAACAGCAGGGTCGGATCGTTGCCCGGCACCAGCGGCGCCGACGGCACGATGGTGTGGCCTTTGCCCTTGAAGAATTCAAGGAAATCGCTGCGGATCTGGGAGGTCGTGAATTTGGCGGATGCGTTCATTGAGGGCTGGCAGTCTGCGGGCCGGCGGACCCGGACCACCGGCCACATTGGCCAGGGTCGCAAGGGACCGCCGAAAACCTAAAGGGTATCAGGCCCGGCGCCGCCAGTCTCAGTCATCCGGGTCGTAGCGGGTCGCGCGGCGGATGCTGTCGCCGTCAAAGCCACGTCTGGCCAACAGATCGGCGGCCTTGCGCCGCTGCGTCAGGTCCTGCGGGCCAGCCTCGCCGAAGCGGCGGCGGACCAGGTCACGGGCGTTTTCCTGCCAGTCGCCCTCATAGCTGTCCATCGCCGCCGCAATCGCAGCACTGTCCAGCCCATGGGTGCCCAGCTCGGCGCGGACATGGATCGGCCCGTAGCCGGTGTTGGCGCGCATCCGCACCAGGTTCTCGGCAAAACGGCTGTCGTCCTGCCAGCCCGCCTCGGTCAGCTTGGCCACGGCAGCCTGCGCGGCTTCGTCTTCGATGCCACGGGCGGTCAGCTTGCGGGTCAGCTCCCTGCGCGAATGCTCACGGCGGACCAGCAGGCCCAGCGCGCGTTGCACGGGCGTCTGCTCACGTGGCCGGCGCTTGCGGCCGGTGGGAATATCGTCGGAGTCGGACATCGGTGCTCCAAGGGTGGCGCCGTCCGTGGCGCCCTGCCCATCCCTGGGCGATTCGAACCTGCGAGGCAGGGCGACGTCACTGACGGCGCCGCCCTGCCCCACAGCAAGCCTTACTCGTCGTCGCCGTCGTCGTCGCCTTCCTCGCGGGCGGCTTCAGTCGGCTGGAACTTCTCGCGCAGCTCGGCTTCGAGCTTGGCGGCGACGGTCGGGTTGTCACGCAGGTAACCGCGGGCGTTGTCCTTGCCCTGGCCGATGCGTTCCTCACCGTAGCTGTACCAGGCGCCGGCCTTCTCGACCAACTTGGCCTCCACGCCCATGTCGATCAGTTCGCCTTCGCGGCTGATGCCCTCGCCGTACAGGATCTCGGTGATGACCTGCTTGAACGGCGGTGCCAGCTTGTTCTTGACGACCTTGATCTTGGTCTGGTTGCCGATGATCTCGTCGCCCTTCTTGATCGCGCCGATGCGGCGGATGTCCAGGCGGACCGAGGCATAGAACTTCAGTGCGTTGCCGCCGGTGGTGGTTTCCGGGCTCTGGCCCGGCATCATCACGCCGATCTTCATGCGCAGCTGGTTGATGAAGATCACCAGCGTGTTGGAGCGCTTGATGTTGCCGGTCAGCTTGCGCAGCGCCTGGCTCATCAGGCGGGCCTGCAGGCCCGGCAGCTGGTCGCCCATCTCGCCTTCGATTTCGGCCTTCGGGGTCAGCGCGGCGACCGAGTCGATCACCAGGATGTCCACCGAGCCCGAACGGACCAGCATGTCGGCGATTTCCAACGCCTGCTCACCGGTATCCGGCTGCGACAGCAGCAGGTCATCCACGTTCACGCCCAGCTTGCCGGCGTAGATCGGGTCCAGTGCATGCTCGGCGTCGATGAAGGCCGCCGTGCCGCCCAGCTTCTGGCATTCGGCGATGGCCTGCAGGGTCAGAGTGGTCTTGCCCGAGGATTCCGGCCCGTAGATCTCAACGACACGGCCCTTCGGCAGGCCACCAATGCCCAGTGCGATGTCGAGCATCAGCGAACCGGTCGGGATGGCTTCGACGGGCTCGACCACGCGGTCGCCCATGCGCATCACCGAGCCCTTGCCGAACTGCTTCTCGATCTGGCCCAGAGCTGCAGCGAGGGCGCGCTTCTTGTTCTCGTCCATCGGTTGGGTCCTTGCAGAGGTGATGTCGTTGGAGGTGCTGTCTTTGGGGGTCTTCTTTGCCATGGGCTCACTTTAAGTCGGACGTATCGCACAGGCTGAGATTCTGCCCGGCGCTCTGAAAAGAATTATCGGACATCCGTACCAACCTCAGTGGAACCAGAGAATCGCCACAAAAGACCGCGGGGAAATGCAATGCGGAACGGGTCAACGGTTGGGGCGCAGCAGGCCGCAATAGAGGCCTTCGATCGCAAAGTCCTGATCCGGCAGCACTTCAATCGGCCTGTAATCGGGGTTGCGCGGCAGCAGGCGGATGCGGTCCTTGGCGATCTTCAGCAGCTTGACCGTGATCTCGTCATCGATGCGGGCTACCACGATCTGCCCGGAATGGGCGTCACGGGTACGGTGCACGCCGATCAGGTCACCGTCGAAGATGCCCTCGTCGATCATCGAATCGCCCTGCACCTTCAGCAGGTAGTCCGGCGCCGGCGAGAAGAACACGCGGTCCAGCACCACGAAATCGTCCGAGCCGATATCGGCACCGATCGGCAGGCCGGCCGCCACCCGGCCCAGCACCGGCAGACGCAGCACGCTGTCGGGCAGGCTCGGCTCGGCCAGCTTCTCGACCGGCGGGGCCTGCACCAGGCGGATCCCGCGGGCCTGGCCTGGGATGCGGCGGATCGCGCCGGCCTGCTCCAGGGCTTCCAGGTGGTACTGGGCCGCGCGCACGCCCTTGAAGCCGAACGCACGTGCGATTTCAGTCTGCGACGGCGGCGCGCCTTCGCTCTCGATACGCTCGGCGATCAACTGCAGGATCGCCTGCTGGGTGTCGGTCAGGTCCATGGTTAGTAGTATTACTACTAACGTTCAGATCTGCAAGTGCCGGGTGCGACACGGGGTGACGCCTACCTGCGGGGCCGAGGCGTGGTCGGCAATCGTCGCCGGGCATGGCCCGGCTGGCAAAGGCACAAGCAAGTGCAGCCGACTAACAGTCGGCTCTACAGGAATCGCTGCGCGATTCCGCGGTTCCGGCGGGAACCGCTGCGGTAAACACACTCACGTGTGTTTACCGCTTCTCCATATCGAAAACAGGATCCAGACGCCGCAGAAACCGGCGCCGATGAAGCCGCACACGCCCAGCGCCAGCAGCCAGCGGCTGGAGACGCCGCCCACGCTGTGCATCACGATCGACGAGCCGATGATCAGGGCGGCGGTAACGATGCCCATCACCAGCCGGTTCGCCGCGCGGTTCACCTGTTCGCCGAAACCCTGCAATGCCGTGGTTTCTACCTTCAGCTGGAGGCGGCCACGGCGGGCGGCCTGCACCAGCTTGCGCAGGTCGCGCGGCAGTTCGCCGGCAAAATCCACCAGCCCCAGCAAGCTGCGCCGGCCGCGCTTGAGCAGCGCCTTTGGCGCATAGCGCTGCAACACCACCCGCTCCAGGAATGGGCGCGCGGCGCTGGCCATGTCGAAATCCGGATCCAGCTGGCGGCCCATGCCTTCCAGGGTCAGGAACGCCTTGATCATCAGCGCCAGGTCGGCCGGCAGGGTCAGGCTGTAGCTGCGCAGCAACTGGGTGATGTCGCCCAGCATCAGCCCGATGCGCAGGTCCTTCAACGGCACACCGCGGTACTGGTCGACGAACTGGCTGATGTCATGCTGCAGCCGGTTCTCATCCACCTCCACCCCACCGGCCCAGTCCAGCAGCACGTCGGCCACGCTCTGCGGGTCCTGCTCGACCAGCCCGTGCAGCAACTGTGCGACCTGGAAGCGACGCACTTCCGACAGCGCGCCGACCATGCCGAAATCGATCACGCCGATGCGCCCGTCGCGCAGGTAGATGATGTTGCCGGGGTGCGGGTCGGCGTGGAAGCTGCCGTCCTCCAGCACCATCTTCAACACGATGTCGGCGCCGCGCCGTGCCAGTTCGCGCCGGTCCAGGCCAGCCGCGTCGACACCCGCCAGGTCCCGTCCGGGAATCCCGTCAACGAAGTCCTGCACGTTCAGGCTCTCGCAGGTCCACTGCCAGTGCACGCTGGGAATCAGGATGTCGCCGCGGCCCTTGAAATTGCGCGCGATGCGCTCGGCGTTGCGGCATTCGGCGGCGAAATCCAGCTCGCGGCGCAGTGACACGGTGAACTGCTGCACCACCTCGGCCGGACGATAGCGGCGCAGGTCCGGCAGGCGGGCTTCGACGATCTCGGCCAGGCGTGCCAGCAGCCGCAGGTCGGCCTCGACCACATCGCGGATGCCGGGGCGACGCACCTTCAACACCACCTCGCGACCGTCATGCAGGCGCGCACGATGGGCCTGCGCCAGCGAGGCGGCGGCCATCGGGGTTTCATCAAGGAAAGCGAATACCTCCGTGGGCGACGCGCCAAGGTCGGCCTCGAGCTGCTCGCGGATGTCCGCGTACGGCAACGCCGGCACTGCGTTCTGCAGTTCGGAGAGCTCGGCGATCCATTCCGGAGGCAGCAGGTCGACACGGGTCGCCAGCACCTGGCCGAGCTTGACGAAGGTCGGGCCGAGATCCTGCATCGCGCTGCGCACGCGCACCGGCGCGGTCATCCGCAGCAGTTCCTGCCGCTCCTCGTTCCAGTGCAGCAGGCGCCCTGCCCGTTCAAGCGTCGTGGCCAGGCCGATGCGCCGCACCACGTCGCCGAAGCCATAACGGATCAGGACAACGGCAATTTCCTGCAGTCGGCCCAGGTCACGGACTGTGCCCAGCGTTTCCCACATCATGCGTGCTCCGGACGATTACCGGAGCAGCATGTCACAGCTGGGCGTCGATACCGCGCAATGCCGCCGCTACGGTTTGCCGGCGGATGGCTTCGCGGTCACCCCCGAACTGGAACAGCTCGGCGCGGGCGTAACCGCCACGGCGCTTCCAGCCGATCCAGACGCTGCCGACCGGCTTGTCCGGGCTGCCGCCGCCGGGGCCGGCGATCCCGGTCACCGCCACCGCAATGCCGGCACCGGAATTGACCAGGGCACCGGAGACCATTTCCAGCACCGTCTCGCGGCTGACCGCACCGAACTGCTCCAGGGTCTGCGCGCGCACGCCGAGCAGGCGCTGCTTGGCTTCATAGCTGTAGACCACCATGCCGCAGTCGAAGAACGCCGACGACCCGGCGATATCGGTCATGCACTTGGCGATCCAGCCACCGCTGCAGCTTTCAGCGGTCACCAGCTGCAGCGAGGCCTGCTGCAGGCGCTGCCCTAGCGCGGCGGACTGGGCGTTGAGATCGGCGTCGGTCGGGATGGACATCGGCATGACGGTGGGGTGAAGAACCTGCACGTTGTACCGCAGATGACAGGTTGATGTCGCGGGCCGGCGGCACGGTTGCGCTGCCGGCCAGCGGCCGGCACTACCGGGCCTTGGTCGCTACCTCACCACTCCGGCAGCTTTTCCGGCAACAGGGCGCGGATCGGCGCGCCGTCGGCACTGGCAGCCAGCTTCTCGGCTTCGGCGATCGGCAGGTCCACCTGCAGCAGCCAGCCCTCTTCATCGGCCTGCTCGCTGCGGATCACTTCCAGCTGATGCAGGCGCGCGCGCAGGCGTCCGGCGTCCGGCGGCAGGCGCAGTTCACCGGTCACGTGCTGCAGGCCCAGGCGCTTGCCCAGCACTGCCTGCAGCAGGTCCAGGCCCCGCCCGTCACGCGCGGAAATCCATACCCGCTCGCGTCGCGATTCATCAGGAATACCGTCCTGGCCATCGTGACGGACGTCGGCACCGTCGATGCGGTCGATCTTGTTGAACACCAGCAGCTGCGGCAGATCGCCAGCGCCGACTGCGGTCAGCACCTCGTCGACCTGGGCGATGCGCTCCTCGCGATGCGGATCGGCAGCGTCGACCACGTGCAGCAGGAAGTCAGCTTCGCGCGCCTCAGACAGGGTCGAGCGGAACGCGGCAACCAGGTCATGCGGCAGATCGCGGACAAAGCCGACGGTGTCAGCCAGCACCACGTTGCCGCCAGGGACCGCAATGCGGCGCACGGTCGGGTCCAGCGTGGCAAACAGCTGGTCGGCGGCGTAGGCCTCGGCACCGGTCATGGCATTGAACAGGGTCGACTTGCCGGCGTTGGTGTAGCCCACCAGGGCCACACGCGGCAGTTCGCTGCGCACGCGCGCACGGCGCATCTGGGTGCGCTGCACTTCCACCTTCTCCAAGCGCTTCTGCAGCTGCTCCACCCGCTTCTGCAACAGGCGGCGGTCAGTTTCCAGCTGGGTTTCACCCGGGCCACGCAGGCCGATCGAGCCGCCGCGCTGGCGCTCAAGGTGGGTCCAGCCGCGCACCAGCCGCGTGGCCAGGTGGCGCAGCTGCGCCAGCTCGACCTGCAGCTTGCCTTCGTGGCTGTGCGCACGCTGGGCAAAGATGTCCAGGATCAGGCCGGTCCGGTCGATCACCCGGCGCTCGAGGAAGCGTTCCAGGTTGCGCTCCTGGCCCGGGCTCAACGCATGGTTGACCAGGATCAGGTCGGCGCCGCTGGCATCGGCCGCCGCCTTAATCTCGTCCAGCTTGCCGCTGCCGATCAGGGTCGACGGATTGGGACGGTCCAGACGCGCGGTGATCGTCGCGGCGATGCTGGCCCCAGCCGAGCGGGCCAGATCACCGAACTCTTCCAGCACATCATCTTCCAGCTTGCCGAAATGCGGCTGGATCAACAGGGCGTGTTCGCCCTTTTTCGAGCGGTCAAACATTCACCGCTCCGGTATTACTCGTCTGCTTCATCACCTGCCTGACCACCTTCACCCGATTGCACGTAACCACCGCCCGGACCGACCTTCACATTGCGTGCCGGGACGACCGTGGAAATGGCGTGCTTGTAGACCATCTGGCTGACCGTGTTGCGCAGCAGGACCACGAACTGGTCGAACGACTCGATCGTGCCCTGCAGCTTGATGCCGTTCACCAGGTACACCGAAACCGGCACGCGTTCGCGCCGCAGTGCATTCAAGAAAGGATCCTGCAGCGATTGCCCCTTGGACATTGCACACTCCTGATTATTGTTCTTATTGGGTTGCCGACGGTTGCCACGGCCCCCGAGCCGCCCGCCGTCCAATGATGTTACACGGCTGGCGGGGGTTCAGCGTGCGACGAAGGTCGACACCGCGCCGGCCAGGCGCTCGTTGTCGATATGGGGGTCGAACCAGCGCGCATCAAGTTCGCCACGCAGCCAGGTCAGCTGGCGCTTGGCCAGCTGGCGGGTGGCGAAGATCGCCTTGTCACGGAAACGGGCGGCATCCCCCTCCCCGTCCAGGTATTCCCAGGCCTGGCGGTAGCCGACTGCACGTACCGCAGGCAGGTCCAGGGGCGCCTGCACCGTGGCCATTTCCGGCATCGCGCGCAGTGCCCGCACCTCGTCGAGGAAGCCCTGTGCCAGCATGAGATCGAAGCGGGCCTCGATGCGCTGGTGCAGGACCGCGCGGTCACGCGGGGCCAGGATCAGCTTGAGGGTTCGCACCGGCAACGGCGCCACGCCCGGCCGGCGCTGCCATTCCGAGATGGGGGTACCGGTCAGGCGATAGACCTCCAGCGCCCGCTGGATGCGTTGCGGGTCGGTGGCATGGATGCGGGCAGCCGCGGCCGGATCGACCTTGGCCAGCTCGGCATGCAGCGCCGCCCAGCCACGCTCGGCCGCTTCGGCACTGAGCATTTCGCGCATTGCCGGGTCGGCTTCGGGCATCGGCGACAAGCCCTGCAGCAGGGCGCGGAAGTACAGGCCGGTGCCACCAGCCAGGATCGGCGTTTTGCCGCGCCCCACGATATCGGCCACGACACGGCCGGCATCGGCGGCAAACTCGGCCGCCGAATAGGTCTGCCAGGGCTCGCGCAGGTCCAGCAGGTGATGCGGGGCCTGCGCGCGTTCGGCGGCATCGGGCTTGGCCGAACCGATGTCCAGGTGCCGGTACACCAGCGCCGAATCGACACTGACGATCTCGCCATCCAGCTGCCGGGCCAGGGCAATGGCCGTGGCCGTCTTGCCACTGGCCGTCGGCCCCATCACGGCGATCGCCAATGGCCGCCGGTCGATGCCCATCAGTCTTCGTCCGGCCAGCGGAGGGTCGGCGTGGCGTCGGCGCGCGGTGCCGGCACGGCGTCGACCGCCTGCCAGATCTTCAGCGCATCGACAGTGGCGGCCACGTCATGCACGCGCACGATGCTCGCGCCGCGCTGCACCGCGATCAGGTGGGCAGCCACCGAAGCCGCCACCCGTTCCGACGGTGTGTCGCGACCGGTCAGTTCACCGAGACTGCGCTTGCGCGACAGCCCGGCCAGCATCGGCACACCCAGTTCCAGGAAGCGCTCCGAGCGCGCCAGCAGGGTCATGTTGTGCGCGGTGGTCTTGCCGAAACCGAAGCCGAGATCGACCAGCAGGTTCTTCTTGGGAATGCCGGCCATTTCCGCAGCGAACAGGCGCTGCACGAGGAACCCGTGCACCTCGGCGACCACGTCGTCGTAATGCGGATCGGCCTGCATATGACCCGGCTCGCCCTGCATGTGCATCAGTACCACCGGCACGCCCGCCTCGGCAGCGGCATCGAGTGCGCCGTCCTGGCGCAGGCCGAAGATGTCGTTGATCATGCCGGCACCGGCGGCCACCGCCGCGCGCATCACCTCCGGCTTGAAGGTGTCGATGCTGATCGGCACCGTGGTGCGGGCGGCCAGCTGCTCGATTACCGGAATCACACGTCGCAGTTCTTCCTCGATCGATACCGGGGCAGCACCCGGGCGGGTGGATTCGCCACCGACGTCGAGCAGATCGGCGCCTTCCTCGACCAGCTTCAGGCCATGTGCGACCGCAGCCTCGGTGCTGTCGTGCGCGCCGCCGTCGGAGAACGAGTCCGGGGTGACGTTGACGATGCCCATGACCCGGACACGGTCGAGGCGCAGGATGCGGCCGGCGCAATCGAGCTGGGGCGAGGTATCGAACATGGGCAATCCTGCTGGGACAACGGCGGGTAGTTTAGTTCGGCAGGGCGGCGCCCTGCACCCGCAGAGGCCAGAGCGACAGCAACAGCCGGAGCAACAGCAGGTCTACTGAGGAATGGCGGGGTGGGTCCGGTTGCGGGGGTCGCTGCAAGTACGTCCATGTAAG
>NZ_JASJSU010000050.1:11765-29031 GCF_030237045.1 Stenotrophomonas maltophilia group sp. Smal17 | reverse complement strand
GGCGGCGGTATCGTCTGGGCACTGCAGCAACGCGCACCGCAGCCGGTGACTGCGTGATCCAACGCGCGTTTCACTTGGGCGCGGCGCTGCTCTGGTAGATGCCGACCTTGGTCGGCGCTCTGGCAGGGCGGCCAACCAAGGTTGGCATCTACCAAGGCTGCATGGTCGACCGCATCACCCCTCCGCAAACGCCTCGCGCAGCAGCGTGGCGAAGTTGCGGATCAGCGGCGTCACCCCTTCGCGGCGCCATGCCAGCTGCACTTCCGAATGCGCACCGGCATCGGCCAGCGCCACGAAGCGCGCGCCTTCCACGCGGATGTGATCGCACGACGACGGCAGGATCGCCGCGCCCAGGCCGGCCGCGGCCAGGCTGATCAGCGTCGAGGCTTCACCCGCCTCCTGCACGATGCGCGGCGTGAAGCCCGCCGCCGCGCAGAGCGCAATCATGTGGTCGTGGATACCTGCACCGGCACTGCGCCGGAACGCCACGAACGGCTCCTGTGCGAAGTCGCGCAGCGACAGCGTGCCCTGCTTCGAGAGCCGGCGCAGGGCCGGGTGGCCGGCATGCACGATCAACGCCAGCGGATCGACGAACAGGCTGTGCGCCACCAGCTCGGGTGGCAACGTGCGCTTGCGGATGATGCCCACGTCCAGGCTGCCATCGAGCAGCGCATCTATCTGCTGCAGGGTGTTCATCTCGCTCAGCTGCAACCGCACCTGCGGATACTGCTGCCGGTAGTGCAGGATCGAACGCGGAATCTGCGGTGACAGCGGCGTGGCCCGGGTCAGCCCGATATGCAGCTCGCCCTGCTCGCCGCGCTGCGCGCGCTGCACCTCGTCCACCGCCGCTTCCACCTGCTGCACGATCGCGCGTGCCCGTTCCTGCAGCAACTGCCCGGCGGGCGTCAGCTGCACGCGGCGATGGCTGCGCACGAACAGGCGCGCTCCGATCAGTTCCTCCAGCTGGCGGATCTGCTGGCTGAGCGGCGGCTGCGACATACCCAACCGCTCAGCCGCCTGGCCGAAGTGCAGCGTATCGGCAACGGCGAGGAAGTAGCGCAGGTGGCGCAGTTCGATGGACATGGGCCCAGTGTATTCATCGTCAGCCAGAAATGGGGTCAGAGCCCGTTGCGCAGCAACGGGATCCGACCCCGTGCCGACCAACGGTCGGCACCCACCGGCAGATTGCGGCCAACTGTCAGAGGTGGGGCGGTGTGGGTGGGCAGGACCGTTGGCGCCATGGATGGCGCCATCGAGCCCCCAGGGATGGGTTTACGGCGTGTCCTGCCTACCCACACCGCACCGCCATCTACGGATAGCCCGCTTTTGACGTTGCCCTGGCTTGAAGCAGGTGCAGGGCGGCAGCCCTGCAAACCAGAACACCCCTCACCGCTCGGAATGCCCGCTCTGGTCGTAATCGCGCGGACTGAACAACTCCGGCTGGATCAGCTCGATGAACGCCCGCGCCTGCGCCGACAACGCCTTGCCGCGCCGCACGATCACCCCGTAGCTGCGCTCCGGGAACCAGCGCTTCATCGAACGCGCCGCCAGCCGCTCATGGTCGGCTTCGTTCAGGCACAGCGCCGGCACGATGGAAATGCCCATGCCCATCGCCACGTACTGCTTGATCACCTCCCAGCCGCCCACTTCCAGTGCCACGGTGTAGGCGATGCGGTGGCGCTGGAACACCTGGTCCACCAGGCGGTAGGTGATCTGCCGCTTCGGTGGCAGCACCAGCGGATGGCGCGCGATGTCGGCCAGCTCCAGCTCGCCGCCACTGGCCAGCGGATGGTCGTGCGGCGCGATCAGCACCTGTTCGAAGCGGTAAGCCGGGGCATAGCTGAGGTCGGCCGGCACATCGGTCATCGAACCGATCGCCAGGTCGGCCGCATCCTCGCGCAGCAGGTCGGTGCCATCGGCACTGATCGCGTTGTGCAGGGTCAGGCGCACGTCCGGATGATGCATCCGGAAGCGCTCGACGATCTTCGGTAGCAGGTACAGGATGGTCGAACTGTTGGCGGCGATGTTCAGCTCGCCCGCATCCAGCCCGCGCACCTTGTCGCGGAAGCGTGCCTCCAGCCCGTCCAGGTTCTCCACCAGTGGCTGCGCCATTTCATACAGCAGCTGGCCCTCGCGGCTGGGCACCAGGCGGCGCCCGCTGCGCTCGAACAGCGGCACCCCCAGCTCCCGTTCCAAGGCCTGCAGCTGCAGGCTGATCGCCGGCTGGCTGACGAAAAGTGCCTCAGCCGCCCGTGAGACCGAACCCAGCCGCACCGTCTGGCAGAACGCGCGCAGCGGTTTCAACCGGTCGGATTTGTAGGAAAAACGCGGACTTGGCGGTGGGCGTGTGGTCATCGCGTCACAAGTATTAGCACAATTTATGTAGAACATTGCAAAAACTGTTTTGCTAAATACTCGGCCCCGGCGGCACCGTGGAGACGTTCCCCCACTGCTGGAGTCGCCTCATGTCCGCCGTCGCTTCCGCTGTTCCCACCCCCGCTGCCAAGGCCACCCCCGGCATCGCCCTGGCGACCCGCGTGGCCGGCCAGGACACCGTGCTGCCGGCGCCGCTGCTGGCCCTGCTGGTGTCGCTGCACCGCGCGGTGGAACCGGGCCGGCAGGCACGGCTGCAGGCGCGCCGCGAACGCCAGGCGTTCTTCGACCAGGGCGGCCTGCCGGATTTCCGCGAAGACACCGCCGCGATCCGCAGCGGCGACTGGACCGTCGCGCCGCTGCCGGACGCATTGCAGGACCGCCGCGTCGAGATCACCGGCCCGACCGATCCGAAGATGGTCATCAACGCGCTGAACTCCGGCGCCAAGGTGTTCATGGCCGACTTCGAGGATTCGACCTCGCCGACCTGGCGCAACCTGCTGGCCGGGCAGCAGTCGCTGGCCGCCGCCGTGCGTGGTGACCTGGAATACACCGCACCCAATGGAAAGCACTACCGCCTGCGCCCGTACGACGAACAGGCGGTGCTGATCGTGCGCCCGCGCGGCTGGCACCTGGACGAAAAGCACGTGGCCATCGATGGCCAGCCGCTGGCCGGTGGCCTGTTCGATGCGGCGGTGTTCGCGTTCCATAACGCGCGCGCGCTGCAGGCCAAGGACCGCGGCCCGTACTTCTACCTGCCCAAGCTGCAGAGCATGGAAGAGGCGGCGCTGTGGGAGACCGCGCTGTCGCACATCGAAGGCATGCTCGGCCTGCCGCACGGCCAGATCAAGGTGACGGTGCTGATCGAAACGCTGCCGGCGGTGTTCGAGATGGACGAGATCCTGCACGCGCTGCGCGACCGCATCGTCGGCCTGAACTGCGGGCGCTGGGACTACATCTTCTCCTACCTGAAGACCTTCCGCCGCCACGCCGACCGCGTGCTGCCCGAGCGCGGCCAGGTGACCATGACCCAGCCGTTCCTGAAGGCGTATTCGGAACTGCTGATCCAGACCTGCCACCGCCGCGGTGCGCATGCGATGGGCGGCATGGCCGCGCAGATCCCGATCAACAACGATGCGGCCGCCAACGAACAGGCGATGGCCCGCGTGCGCGCCGACAAGCTGCGCGAAGTGACCGCCGGCCACGACGGTACCTGGGTCGCGCATCCGGCGCTGATTGCGGTGGCGATGGCGATCTTCGACGAGCACATGCCTACCCCGAACCAGCACAGCGTGCTGCGCCAGGATGTGCGTGTCGGCCGCGACGAACTGATCGCGCGGCCGCCGGGCACCATCACCCGCGCCGGCTTCGAAGGCAACGTGGAAGTCTGCGTGCGCTACCTGGCCGCATGGCTGGATGGCAACGGCTGCGTGCCGATCCATCACCTGATGGAGGACGCAGCCACCGCCGAGATCAGCCGCAGCCAGCTGTGGCAATGGCTGCACACGCCGGGCCAGCAACTGGACGACGGCACCGCGATCGACCTGGCCCTGCTCGATGCCACGCTGGCGCAGCTGCCGGCGCGGCTGGGCGATACCGCCGCGCTGCCCGGTGGCGCACGCATCGGCGAGGCCATCGCCCTGCTGGGCGAACTGAGCCGCAGCGACGAACTGACCGATTTCCTGACCCTGCCGGCCTACGCACGCATCGACTGATCGAGCGCCCGCGTTCCACCGCCGCTTCCCTCCCCGCTGCACGCACCAACCGAACTGGAGAAAGACATGAGCAAGCTGCCCACTGCCGAACAGATCCAGCACGACTGGGATACCAACCCGCGCTGGGAAGGCATCCAGCGCAACTACAGCGCCGCCGACGTGGTGCGCCTGCGCGGCACCGTGCACATCGAGCATTCGCTGGCCCGCCTGGGCGCGGAAAAGCTGTGGGCATCGCTGCATGAGCGCGAATTCGTCAACGCGCTGGGTGCGCTGACCGGCAACCAGGCCATGCAGCAGGTCAAGGCCGGCCTGAAGGCGATCTACCTGTCCGGCTGGCAGGTGGCGGCCGACGCCAACCTGGCGGGGCAGATGTACCCGGACCAGTCGCTGTACCCGGCCGATTCGGTGCCGGCGGTGGTCAAGCGCATCAACAACACCCTGCTGCGCGCCGACCAGCTGCACCATGCCGAAGGCAAGGACGACATCGATTTCCTGCAGCCGATCGTGGCCGACGCCGAAGCCGGTTTCGGCGGCGTGCTCAACGCCTTCGAACTGATGAAGGCGATGATCGAGGCCGGTGCTGCAGGCGTGCACTTCGAAGACCAGTTGGCCTCGGTGAAGAAGTGCGGCCACATGGGCGGCAAGGTGCTGGTGCCGACCCGCGAGGCGATCGAGAAGCTCAACGCCGCGCGCCTGGCCGCCGACGTGCTGGGCGTGCCGACCCTGCTGGTGGCGCGCACCGATGCCGAAGCCGCCGATCTGCTGACCAGCGACATCGACGGCAACGACAAGCCGTTCGCCACCGGCGAGCGCACCGTGGAAGGCTTCTACAAGACCCGCAATGGCCTGGACCAGGCGATCAGCCGCGGCCTGGCCTACGCACCCTACGCCGACCTGGTGTGGTGCGAGACCGGCAAGCCGGACCTGGAGTTCGCGCGCAAGTTCGCCGAGGCGATCCATGCGAAGTTCCCGGGCAAGCTGCTGGCCTACAACTGCTCGCCCAGCTTCAACTGGAAGAAGAACCTGGACGACGCGACCATTGCGAAGTTCCAGCGTGAACTGGGCAGCTACGGCTACAAGTTCCAGTTCATCACCCTGGCCGGTTTCCACGCGCTGAACTACGGCATGTTCAACCTGGCTCACGGCTATGCGCGTCGCCAGATGAGCGCCTTCGTAGAGCTGCAGGAAGCCGAGTTCGAAGCGGCCGAGCGTGGCTTCACCGCGGTCAAGCACCAGCGCGAGGTCGGCACCGGCTACTTCGACGCGGTGACCCAGGCGATCCAGCAGGGCCAGTCGTCGACCACCGCGCTGACCGGCTCGACCGAGGAAGAGCAGTTCCACGGCGGCCGCAGCGAGCGCGCGGCGTAATGCGGTAGGGCTTCAGAACGATCAGGGTGGCCAGGGAAGGGCCAGGCAACGCCGGCCGGTCGGGGGACCTGCCGGCGTTGTTGTATCGGTAGAACAGCGGTGAACGCGGGTAGCGTCAATCCGGCGCACCCCCAGCGCGGAAACTTGGCCGAAACCCTGTGAAGACGGCCATCGGATTGATCCGGCAGGACTTTTGGGCAGGTGAAGGTGACCAGAACGGGCCACCACGCATCTTCACATCGGACAAGCGCGCCGGAAGGTTCAAAATGAGATAGGGCGCACACTTTAAAGCGATGCTATGCTCCGCGGCTCACCAGGGGACGCTGGCGGCGGGTGCAGGGAATGACCGGCAGGGGTGCGGCCGAGAACAGTGATGTGACGTCAGGTATCGCCCGGGTGGCGATGGCCGAGATCGTGCACGCGCTGCTGTCCGATGCCGAGGTGACATTGTTCGCCAGATTCGCCCGCCCATGCAAGCTTCATGCCGGACAGTGGCTGTTCCAGCGGGGCCACCGTGGCGAACGCATGTATGTGATCCTCGAAGGCCAGATCGAACTGGACTTCGGCGAAGACCTGGTGATCAAGACCCTCGGCCAGCATGAGTTCTTCGGCGAACTGGGCCTGTTGGTGGGCGACCACCTGCGCAGTGCCAGCGCCCGTGCCCTGGCCGACTGTGAAGTGCTGGAACTGGGCCCGGCCGATTTCCATCGTCTGGTCGAATCCGATCCCGGCCTGGTCGCCTACTTCCTGCGCCGCACGATCATGCGCGTGCTGACCAACGAACAGGCCCTGATCAGCCAGCTGCGCCGGCGCAACCATGATCTGGAAACCGCGCTGGACAACCTGTACATCACCACCCATCAGCTGACCCATACGCGCGAGCTGGTGCGCACCGATGAACTGACCGGGCTGCACAACCGCCGCGGTCTGACCCTGTACCTGCAGGAATGCCGTACCGAACAGGAAGGGCTGCCGCAGGCCTTGCTGCTGATCGACTGCGACCGCTTCAAGCAGATCAATGACCGCCATGGCCACCAGGCCGGCGACCGCGTGCTGCAGAGCATGGGCAACATCCTGCGCTCGATGGCCGGCGAGCAGGACCTGGCCTGCCGGCTGGGCGGCGATGAGTTCTGCCTGATCCTGCGCCGTGGCAACCACGAGATCGTGCAGCACGCGGCCGAGTTCATTCTGAGCGCGGTGCATGGCCTGCTTGAACGCAGCCATGGCACGCCGCACGTGAGCCTGGTCAGCATCGGCGCCAGCCTGCTGCCGCCGGATGCCGGCTGGAGCGAATGGTATGCCAGCGCCGATCGCGCGCTGTACCAGGCCAAGCGCGATGGCGGCAACTGCCTGCGCTGGGTGGATGATCCGGACGGCCCATAGGGAGAGGCAGGCAATGAATGGCGACAACGGAACGTCAGCCCCGCATAGCCCCCAGCTACGCGCCCTGTTGTTCACCGATCTGTGTGATTCGCTGCAGCTGGTCGAGCGGATCGGCGATGTGGCGGCCGCGAGCCTGTTCCAGGAACACGATCGGCTGGTGCTGGTGCTGCAGCACCGCTGGAACGGCCAGCTGATCGATCGCTCCGACGGATTGTTCATGCTGTTCGAGCGCGCCATCGATGCGCTGGGCTTCGCTCTGGACTACCAGCGCGAACTGCATGCGCTGGGCCAGCAGCGCTCGATTGAACTGCGTGCGCGTGCCGGCCTGCACGTGGGCGACGTGCTGACCTGGGACAACAGCCCCGAAGCGGTCCGCGCCGGCGCCAAGTCGATGGAAGTGGAAGGCCTGGCCAAGCCGATGGCGGCGCGCTTGATGATGCTGGCACGCCCGGGCCAGATCCTGTTGTCGGCCGTGGCCGAATCGCTGACCCACCGCGCCACCGAAGCACTCGGCGAGCGTGGCACGCGCCTGCTGTGGAAGTCGCACGGACGCTGGCGCTTCAAGGGTGTGCCGGTGGTGCAGGAAGTGATCGAAGTGGGCGAGATCGGGTCGGCGCCACTGCGCATGCCGCGCTCCAATGCCAAGGCACGCCGCGATCTTCCACTGTGGCGGCAGCCGGTGGTGCTGGCCGCCGAAGGCCTGGTGCTGGCAGTGCTGGTGCTGGGCGGCTGGCTGCTGCTGCGGCCGGAACCGGCGATCGCCTTCGCCGAGCGCGACTGGGTGGTGCTGGCCGATGTCGACAACCTGACCGGTGACCCGATCTTCGACGAGTCGATGCGGCACGCGATCCGGATCGCGCTGGAGCAGTCGCGGTACGTGAACGTGCTGTCCGAGGGCAAGATCCGCGAAAGCCTGGAGATGGCCCGGCTTTCGGGCGATACCCGCCTGAGCCGGGATACCGCAGTCGACGTGGCGGTGCGCGAAGGCGCGCGGGCCGTGCTGTTGCCGACCGTGCGGCAGAAGATCGGCGGCTACGAGCTGGCCATCGACGTCGCTGCACCGGGCAGCGGCCAGGTGATACAGACGTTCACCGCCACCGCGGATCGATCCGATCAGATGGTGTTCGCAGTGGACGACGTGGTCGGGCGCCTGCGCCGTGGCCTGGGCGAGTCGGTGGCGAGCCTGGAGCAGTCGTTGCCACTGCCGCGGGCTTCGACCCAGGACCTGCGCGCCCTGCGTGCGTTCGCGCTGGCCGAGAACGCACTGGGCCAGCGTCGCTTCGAGGAAGCACGCAACCTCTACCAGGCGGCGATCGATATCGATCCTGGCTTTGCCCTGGCCTACATGGGCGTGGCCAAGCTGCTGGCCCGCACCGCGCAGGTCCAGCAGGCGCGTGACGCGCTGGAGCACGCGCTGGCCCAGCAGCAGCGCCTGCCCGCGCGCGAGCGGCTGTACCTGAAGGGCTGGCAGGCCGAACTGGAACCCGGTGGCTGGCCGCTGGAGCAGTGGCGCGCACTGGCCAAGATCTATCCGGATTCATTTGCGGGACTGTCCAATACCTCCTGGGCGCTGCTGCAGGACAATCGCTTCACCGAGGCCGAGCCTTATGCGCGCGCGGCGACGGTGCCTCAGGACCCGTTGCGGCTGTATCCGATGATCCATCTGGCGCGGGCACAGTTGGGCGTTGGCCAGCCGCAGCAGGCAATGCGCACCTTGCATCAGGCACAGATGCTGCGCGGCAATGATGAGGCCGACGACCTGGAGGTGGACGTACTGGTTGCGCAGGGCCTGGACGCACAGGCGCAGCAGGTGTTGATGCGGTTGCCGCGGGGGGATGACCTGCAGCAGCGCATGCGGCTGCGGGCGCACCTGCTGGTATCTGCGGAGCAGCGTGATTGCAGCAGCCTGCATGCCGCGGTTGCTGCGGATGGTCCAGCACCGGAGCTGATTGACTACCAGATCCATCAACGCCTGCAGCACGCTACGGTGACCACGCTGTGCACGCCCGGCGATGTGGAGGAGCTTGAATCCATCGCCGCCGTGCTGCGGCCGCTGCTGCGCAGGAACGACGATTCCGCCGTGGGCAGCCGCAGCCTGCAGCTGCTGGCCCTGACCTATCTGGCCCAGCGCCAGGGCCAGCATGCGCTGGCCGCAGAGTGGCTGCGCGACCATGGCGAACTGCTGGAGCGGCAGCGCAGCCCCGTGGTGGGCAAGTGGCGCCGCGTGGTGCTGGCGATGGCCGAGCTGGCACAACAACGACCGCAGGCGGCGCGCCATCTGCTCGAGCCCAGCTTTGATGGCAGCGAGCCGGTGCAGGCCCATGTCGTGCTGCTGCAGGCACTGCGTGCCGAGCAGGATGCTGCCGGCGTGCGCCGCGAACAGGCCTGGCTGGCCCGGCACCACGGCCAGGCCATTGCCGAGGTGGCGTCCATGCAGGTCTGGCAGCCCCTGAACGTGCACGACATCGCCACGGAGGCGACGTCGGTGCGGCTGCCGCGCTGATGCAGGCTCAGGCGTTGACGCGCTCGTCGATGCGGTCGGCTTCGAAACAGAACACCACCGTCATCGAGGCGGTCGAGGTGCTCAGGTATGCATGCAGCGAATCGCGCGTGCGGCACAGCTCCTCGACCGACGCCAGGGTACCGATCTTCATGCAGTCGTTTTCGCCGACAGCGCCGTCCAGGCCGATCGAGGCCAGGGCCTTGGCCGGCGAAGCGGTGAAGCGGTTGCGGAAGTCGTCGTTGCCGATCAGGTGGTCCAGCAGGGTGCTGGCGTCTTCGGCGGAAAGGCGGGGATGGGTGCTCATGGGGATCTTCCGTAGGTGGAATGTTTCGTATCGGCAGCGACAGCCTGCCATTGAGGGCCGTGGCGCGTTCATCGCTAAAGTTGGCCGCGCTGCGGTCGCTGCTGCTATGCCGGTTGTGCGGCAGAAGGAAGGAAACCCATGCGCCTGCGCCGCTGCGCCAGCCTGATGTTCGAACCCCGCGAGTCGGTCACCCTGGACCTGCGCGCGATGCTGGCCGGCCACGCCGAGATGGACAGCCAGATCAGCTGGGTGGCCCTGGCCGCCCATCTGGACCAGCCCCTGCCGGTGGATGCCGAGGAGCGCCAGCTGCTGGGCGAACTCAGCGCGCACCGCTGGAGCGAGCCACCGGCCGATGCCTCCCCGGCGATGCTGGCGCGCCTGGTTGAACAGGGCCTGCTGCTGACCGACCCGCCCAGCGAGGTGGGGCACCAGCTGCGTGATGAGGCGCTGCGGCGCAGCCAGTGGTGGCCGCTGGCCGCACTGGCCCATCGCCACGCGCGTTGGCAGGCCGTGGACAGCGTGGAGGACATGCGCCGGCAGGGGCTGGACACCGCCGCCGGCCTGCGCCAGCGGCTGGGGCCGCCACCGCCGGTGGTGCAGCCGATGCAGGGCGATTACCAGCCGCTGCCGCGCAGCGACGAAGCCGCGTTCGACGCACTGCTGGCGCGGCGTACCACCTGCCGCAACTTCGACCCGCAGCGCGCGTTGCCGCTGCCGCTGCTGGCCCAGGTGCTGCAGCGCACGCTGATGGCGCACGCGGTGCAGAAGGTCGAGCGCGATACCGAGTTCCTGAAGAAGAACGTACCCTCCGGCGGTGGCCTGCATCCCACCGAGGGATTCCTGCTGGTGCAGAACGTGGAGGGGCTGGCACCGGGCCTGTACCACTACCATCCCGTGCAGCACGCCGTGCTGCCCCTGCCTTCACCGCCGCCGCCGTCGCTGCCTGCGCTGGCGCGGCGGATGCTGTCGGGGCAGGAGTGGTTTGCCGATGCGCCGGCGCTGCTGGTGCTGGCGCCGCGTTATGACCGCTGCTTCTGGAAGTACCGCAACCATGCCAAGGCGCACCGTGCGGTGACGCTGGATGTCGGCCATATCTCGCAGCTGCTGTACCTGTGCGCGACCGAGCGCGGGCTGGCCGCGTTCGTGACCGCGGCCATCAACGATGCCGATGTCGATCGCGCGTTCGGCTTCGATGGCATAGGCCAGAGCGCAATGGCCATCTGTGGCCTGGGCTGGCGCAGCGCCACGCTGGACACGGCGGAATTCGATCCCGCCGGACGCGTGTTGGCGGGCGACGACCGCTGAGCGGTCGCCGCCCCGGCGATCACGCCGCTTCGAAGTCCACCAGCACCGCGCCGTCGCCGACCTGGTCGCCGGCCTTGGCGCGGTAGCCCTTCACCGTGCCATCGGCCGGGGCCTGCAGGGTGTGTTCCATCTTCATCGCTTCCAGCACCACCAGCGGCGTGCCGCGCTTGACCTCGGTGCCGGCCGCGACCAGCGTGGCCACGATCCTGCCCGGCATCGGCGCCAGCAGGCTGCCGGCATCGGCCGCGGCGTGGTCCGATTCACCCACCGGATCGTGCAGGGTGAAGCGGTGCTGGCCATCGGCACCGAACAGATACAGCTGGTCACCTTCGCGCAGCGCCTGCAACGACCAGCGGCGGCCCTCCAGCTGCACGGTCATGCCCTGCGCATCGGCGGTGCCGGTCACCTGCACCGGCGCCGCGTCATCGCACTGCACACGCCAGCCATCGGCCTGAGCCCACACCTTCAGCGTGTGCCGGCGCTCACCCTGCTGCAGCGGCAGTACGCGCGGCGCCGAAGCACCCAGGCGCCAGCCGTCCTGCGCCTGCCACGGCGAATGCGGGTCGCGCGCATCGCGGCTGGCGCCTGCGGTGCGGGTCACGGCGGCCACCGCCGCCAGCATCCACAACGCATCGTCGGTATCGCCCACCTGACTCAGCGCCGCCTGTTCGCGTTCGATCAGCGCGGTATCCAGCCTGGCGTTCGCGAACGAATCGGTGTTCACCAGCCGGCGCAGGAAGCCGGCATTGGTGGTCACGCCCACCACCTGGCAGTCGGCCAGGGCCTGGCTCATGCGGCGCAGCGCGGCATCGCGGTCCACGTCCCAGACGATCAGCTTGGCGATCATCGGGTCGTAGAACGGGGTGATGCTGTCGCCTTCCTCCACGCCGGTATCCACACGCACGTGCGCCGAAGGCGTCGGCAGGCGCAGGTGGCGCAGGGTGCCGGTGGAGGGCAGGAAGCCGCGGTCCGCATCTTCGGCATACAGGCGCGCTTCGATGGCATGGCCGTGGATCGCCAGCTGGTCCTGGCGCAGCGGCAGCGGCTGGCCAGCGGCCACGCGCAGCTGCCATTCCACCAGGTCGGTGCCGGTGATGTACTCGGTCACCGGGTGTTCCACCTGCAGGCGGGTGTTCATTTCCATGAAGTAGAAATCGCCGTCCGGGCCGGCAATGAACTCCACGGTGCCGGCACCGACGTAGCCCACCGCACGCGCGGCATCCACCGCCGCCTGGCCCATCGCCGCGCGGCGTTCGGCGCTCATGCCCGGCGCCGGGGCTTCTTCCAGCACCTTCTGGTGGCGGCGCTGCACCGAGCAGTCGCGCTCGAACAGGTACACCGCCTCACCGTGGCTGTCGCCGAACACCTGGATCTCGATATGGCGCGGGCGCTCGACGTACTTCTCGACCAGCACGTGATCGTTGCCGAACGCCGAGGCCGCCTCGCGCTGGCAGCTGGCCAGCGCATCGACGAAGTCCTCGCTGCGTTCGACCTTGCGCATGCCCTTGCCACCACCACCGGCGCTGGCCTTGATCAGCACCGGGTAGCCGATGGCATCGGCCTGCGCGCGCAGGAAGGCCGGGTCCTGCTGGTCGCCGTGGTAGCCCGGGGTGAGTGGCACACCGGCCTTGGCCATCAGCGCCTTGGCCGCGCTCTTGTCGCCCATCGCGCGGATCGCGCTGGCCGGCGGGCCGATGAAGGTGACGCCAGCGGCGGCGCAGGCATCGGCGAAGTCGGCGTTCTCGGACAGGAAGCCGTAGCCGGGGTGGATCGCCTGTGCGCCAGTGAGGCGTGCGGCATCGAGAAGGGCATCGCTGCGCAGGTAGCTTTCGCGTGCGGCGGCCGGGCCGATGTGGATGGCTTCGTCGGCCAGGCGCACGTGGCGCGCGTTGCGGTCGGCATCGGAATACACCGCCACGGTGGCGATGCCGAGGCGGCGGCAGGTGGCGATGACGCGGCAGGCGATCTCGCCACGGTTGGCGATCAGGACTTTGGTGAACATGGCAACAGACTCTGTCATGGCACGGGTTACATGCGGAACACGCCGAAGCGCGTCTGCTGCGGGGCGGCGTTGAGGCTGGCCGACAGGGCCAGAGCGAGCACCCGGCGGGTGTCGACCGGATCGATCACGCCGTCATCCCACAGCCGCGCGCTGGCGTAATAGGGGTGGCCCTGCTGCTCGAACTGCTCGCGGATCGGCGCCTTGAAGGCATCTTCTTCCGCCGCCGGCCACTGCCCGCCCTTGGCTTCGATGCCATCGCGCTTGACCGTTGCCAGCACGCTGGCGGCCTGTTCGCCGCCCATCACGCCGATGCGCGCATTCGGCCACATCCACAGGAAGTTGGGCGAGTAAGCGCGGCCGCACATGCCGTAGTTGCCGGCGCCGAACGAACCACCGATGACCACGGTGAACTTGGGCACCTTGGCGCAGGCCACCGCCATCACCAGCTTGGCGCCGTCTTTTGCGATGCCGCCCTGTTCGTACTTGCGGCCGACCATGAAGCCGGTGATGTTCTGCAGGAACACCAGCGGGATGTTGCGCTGGGTGCACAGTTCGATGAAGTGCGCGCCTTTCAGTGCGGATTCGGAGAACAGGATGCCGTTGTTGGCGATGATGCCGATCGGATAGCCGTTCAGATGCGCGAAGCCGGTCACCAGCGTGGCGCCGTAGCGCGGCTTGAACTCGTCGAAGCGCGAGCCATCGACCAGCCGCGCGATCACTTCGCGCACGTCGTAAGGCTTGCGGGTGTCGGCGGGAATGACGCCGTACAGCTCGTGTGCCGGCAGCAGTGGTTCTTCCGGTGCCTGCACCGCCATCGCCGGTTCCGGCTTGCGCCAGTTCAACTGCGCGATGATCGCGCGCACCCGGGCCAGTGCCTGCAGGTCGTTGTCGGCCATGTGGTCGGCCACGCCGGAAATGCGCGTATGCACGTCGGCACCACCCAGCTCCTCGGCGGTCACCACTTCGCCAGTGGCCGCCTTCACCAGCGGCGGGCCGCCCAGGAAGATCGTGCCCTGTTCGCGCACGATCACCGTCTCATCGCTCATCGCCGGCACATAGGCGCCACCGGCGGTGCAGCTGCCCATCACGCAGGCGATCTGCGGGATGCCCTGCGCCGACAGGTTGGCCTGGTTGTAGAAGATGCGGCCGAAATGGTCGCGGTCGGGGAACACCTCGTCCTGCAGCGGCAGGAACGCACCACCGGAATCGACCAGGTAGATGCACGGCAGGTGGTTCTGCTCGGCGATCTCCTGCGCGCGCAGGTGCTTCTTCACCGTCACCGGGTAGTAGGTGCCACCCTTCACCGTGGCGTCGTTGGCCACGATCACGCATTCCACGCCACTTACCCGGCCGATGCCGGCCACTACGCCGGCAGCGGGCACGGCATCGTCATACATGCCGTGCGCGGCCAGCGGCGCGATCTCCAGGAAGGCGCTGCCGGGGTCGAGCAGAGCATCGATGCGGTCGCGCACCAGCAGCTTGCCGCGGGCGGTGTGCTTGGCACGCGCGGCCTCGTTGCCACCCAGCGCGGTGCGGGCGAGGGTGGCATGCAGGTCATCGACCACGGCCTGCATGGCGGTGCGGTTGGCTTCAAACGTATCGCTGCCCGGTTGCAGCTGGCTGTTCAGGACGGTCATCGCGGTGGCCTTACAGGGTGCGCTGGAACAGTTCGCGGCCGATCAGCATGCGGCGGATCTCCGAGGTGCCGGCGCCGATTTCATACAGCTTGGCGTCGCGCCACAAGCGGCCGGTCGGGTACTCGTTGATGTAGCCGTTGCCGCCCAGGATCTGGATCGCCTGGCCGGTCAGCCAGGTAGCCTTCTCGGCGGCGTACAGGATCGCACCGGCCGCGTCCTGGCGGGTGGTACGGCCCTGGTCGCAGGCGCGCGCCACGGCATAGACATAGGCGCGGCAGGCACCCAGGCCCACGTACATGTCGGCGATCTTGGCCTGGATCAGCTGGAAGCTGCCGATCGGCTCGCCGAACTGGTGGCGCTCGTGCACGTACGGCATCACCACGTCCATGGCCGCGGCCATCAGGCCCAGCGGGCCACCGGAAAGGACCACGCGCTCGTAGTCCAGGCCGGACATCAGCACGCGCACGCCGCCACCGACCTGGCCCAGCACGTTCTCTTCGGGAATCTCGCAGTCCTGGAACACCAGCTCGCAGGTGGGCGAGGAGCGCATGCCCAGCTTGTCCAGCTTCTGCGCGGTGGAGAAGCCCTTCATGCCCTTCTCGACCAGGAACGCGGTGATGCCCTTGGCACCGGCCTCGATGTCGGTCTTGGCATAGACCACCAGCACGTCGGCGTCCGGGCCGTTGGTGATCCACATCTTGTTGCCGTTGAGCACGTAGCGGTCGCCACGCTTGTCGGCGCGCAGCTTCATCGACACCACGTCCGAACCGGCACCCGGCTCGCTCATCGCCAGCGCGCCGACCAGACTGCCGTTGCACAGGCCGGGCAGGAAGCGCTGCTTCTGTTCTTCGCTGCCGTTCTTGCGCAGCTGGTTCACGCACAGGTTGGAGTGCGCGCCGTAGGACAGGCCGATGCCGCCAGAGGCGCGCGAGATTTCTTCCATCGCCACCACGTGGGCCAGGTAGCCCATGCCGGTGCCGCCGTATTCTTCTTCCACGGTCAGGCCCAGCAGGCCCTGTTCGCCCAGCTTCGGCCATAGTGCCAACGGGAACTGGTTGGTTGCATCGGCCTCGGCGGCCAGCGGCGCGACCTCGGCGGCGGCAAAATGGGCCACGCTCTGGCGCAGCAGGTCGATATCTTCGCCAAGATCGAAGTTCAGGGATGGCACGTGCATTGCGGTGGCTCCACGGCGGGACTGCAGGGAATGGACGCACCCGGCGGGGGAGCGGGCGACGGCCGGCAGGGCCGTCACCCGCACGGGCGATGGACCCCAGCGTAACGGGGTTCGGGAAAGAAGTGAACACAAATTCAAAAATTGAAACTAGAATCAAAACATGGCCTACAAACGCTCTGCACTGATGGAAGAACGCCTGGCCGGGGCCCGTGAACGGATCCTGCTGGCCACCCGCGAGCTGGTCGCCGCAGGCGGCTGGCGCAACGCCCCGGTAACCGCCGTGGCGACCCAGGCGGGGGTGTCCACCGGGTTGATCTACCGGCACTTCCCGTCCAAGGCCGACCTGTTCGTGGAGGTGCTCAACGCCGCCGTGGCCCACGAGGTGGCGATCATGGAGCGCATTGCCAGCGGCCCGGAGGTAGCCAGCGAGCGCCTGCGCCTGGCGATCACCGCCTTCGTCCGCCGCGCCCTGGCCGGGCCGGGGCTGGCCCATGCCTTCATCGTCGAGCCGGTCGACCCGGACGTGGAAGCCGAGCGCATGCGCGGCCGCCGCGCCTTTGGTGACGTGTTCCTGCGCCTGGTGGAAGAGGGCGTGGCAGCCGGTGAGCTGCCGGTGCAGGACGCGCACGTGGCCGCCGCCTGCCTGGTCGGCGCCTTCACCGAGGCGATGGTCGGCCCGACCGCACCCAGCCGCGAAGCGCACCGCGACGAGGATGCACTGGTGGATGCGATCTGCAGCTTCTGCCTGCGCGCGATCGGCGCCCGGTAATCCGGTAGAGCCGGCCGCTGGCCGGCTTCCGCACGATGTCTCCGGTGAGATGGCGATGCCGGCCACGCATGTTGCGCCGCACCAGCCCTGAAGCCTGTTGTCGCACGCGAAGCGCGTTCTATACTCGGTCCATCACGCAGTCGCTCAGCCGTGGTCCAACGACTATCAGCCAGGGGTAACGAAGAGTGCGGAATTACGATCTGGAGTTCCTGAAACGCTTCTCCATGGTGATCGCGCTGCTGGCGACCATCACCCTCGGCCTCATCCTCCTTGCTGCCTATATCCACACCCGGATCCCGCCGGAGGTGTCGCCGACCGCGGCCAAGCGCACCGAGCAGCGCATTTCGCCCACCGGCGCGGTCTATGCCGGCAGCACCGGCGCCGCCGCGCAGGCAGCGGCCAAGGCTGCCGCGCTGGCCAAGGCCGCCTCGCAGGTCGCCTACGGCGGCACCAAGGACGGCAAGGTCATCTTCGACAACCTCTGCACCGCCTGCCACACCACCGGCGTGGGCATGGCACCGACGCTGGACCACTCGCACTGGGACAAGCGCATCGCGCAGGGCAAGGACACCCTCTACAAGCACGCCATCGAGGGCTACACCGGCCCGGACGGCGGCATCATGCCGCCCAAGGGCGGCAACCCGGCGCTGACCGAGGAACAGATCCACGCCACCGTGGACTGGATGCTGGGTAACCTGAAGTAACCGGTAGTGGGGGGGGGGGGGGGGGGGCC
>NZ_JASJSU010000050.1:0-11755 GCF_030237045.1 Stenotrophomonas maltophilia group sp. Smal17 | reverse complement strand
GGGGTTGCTGGCCAGCGGCCGCCACTACCCAGGCTTTGCCCACCGAGGTCGAAACCCCGCCTGCAAGCGGGGTTTCGCATTTCAGGGTTAGTCTGTGCGCCCTCTTCCCTGGAATCGCCCGTCGATGCGCCGCCGCTCCCTTGCCCTTGCACTGACCCTGCTGCTGCCGGCCAGCGCCTTCGCCCAGGCCCTGCCGCAGGCTGCACCGGCCCCGGCGACGCCTGCCGCGCGTAGCAGCGCCACCGTGGTGCTGACTGCGGCCCCGGCCGACTGGCGTGCGCTGGAGGGACAGCGCGTGCGCATCGCCGCGCCGTTGACCCTGGCCGGCACCGACGGCCTGGAGCGCTTCGGCCAGCTCACCGTGGCCTTCGATGGCCGCCTCTGGCAGCCGACCGAAGTGGCCGCGCCGGGTACCGCCGGCTACGAGCAGGTGATGGCCGACAACCAGCGTCGCCGCCTGCTGTTGGACGATGGCAGCGACGCCCGTGACCCGGCCGCTGTGGCCTACCTGCCCGGCAACCCGGTGCTGCGTACCGGCATGCAGCTGCGCAACGTCGAAGGCATCGTGCGGGTGGATGCGCAGGGTCGACCCCGCCTGCAGGTCGAAGGCGTGCTGAAGCTGCCGGAACTGAAGCGCCCGGCGGTGCCGACGGTGCCGGGCAGCCTGCACGTGGCCGCCTTCAACCTGGAGAACTTCTTCAACGGTGACGGCCAGGGCGGCGGCTTCCCGACCCTGCGCGGTGCGCGCACGCTGGACGAGCACAAAGCGCAGGTGGCCAAGCTGGTGACCACGGTCAATGCACTCGGTGCCGATGTCGCGGCGCTGATGGAGCTGGAGAACGACGGTTACGGTCCGCAGTCGGCCATCGCCGAACTGGTCGATGCGCTCAACCGCGACCGCGGCGCGCAGGGCGACTGGCGTTTCGTCGATGCCGGCAACGGCCCCGGCGACAACCCGATCCGGGTCGGCATCATCTACCGCGGCACGCGCCTGCAGCCGGTCGGAAAGCCGGCCACGCTGACCGGCGGCCCGTTCGTCGAGCACAGCCGCGTGCCGCTGGCGCAGGCGTTCCAGGGCAAGCACGGCGCGCCGTTCGTGGTGGTCGCCAACCACTTCAAGTCGAAGGGCTGCCGCGATGCCGCCGGCGCCGACGCCGACCACAACGACAACCAGGGGTGCTGGAATGCCACCCGCGTGACTTCGGCGCAGCAGCTGCACGCCTGGCTGCAGACCGACCCGACCGGTACCGGTGCCAGGGACGCGGTGCTGCTCGGCGATTTCAATGCCTACGCCATGGAAGACCCGATCCGCACCCTGCATGACCTGGGCTGGCAGGACGCGTTCAAGGTCGCCAGGGTTGAGCACCCCTACAGCTACGTCTACAACGGCTACACCGGCCGCCTCGACCACGCGCTGCTGAACCCGGGCATGGCCAAGCGCCTGCGTGGTGCCGCCGAATGGCACAGCAACGCCGACGAGCAGGACGCCAGCGGCTACCAGGGCCGCAACGTGCCGGGCCCGTGGCGCAGTTCCGACCACGACCCGCTGCTGCTGGGCTTCGACAGATAAGGTTCGCCGGGGATCTGCTCTGGGAGGGACCTTGATCGGCACGGATGCTGCCGTTGCTTGTGATCTACCAGTCCGCCTTCAAGCGAGCCGAGCATCGCAGGTGAATCAGGGGCGAAGAGGCGCCGATGTCTGAGCGTAGCGAGTTCGGCGCCGTCCCCTGGTTCACCGAGAAGCGCAGGGTACCGGTGCATAGCACCGGCTCGCGTCTGGCGGCGCGTTTCTTTTGGTTACTTTTCTTTTCGCGCGAAAAGAAAAGTGACATCCCACCGCGGGCGCGGAAATGGCCCGCCGCAACCAACGCTCAGCCCCAGGCGATCAACCCGATCGCCAGCACCGCCAGCGCCAGCCCGGCGCGGTTCCACTTCGTGGTGGCCTCGCCGAAGGCGAACACGCCCACCAGCGCACCCAGCACCACCACGCCGATGTTCATGCCGGCGAACACGGTGGCCGGGCTCTGCGGCATCGCCTGGTGCGCATGCACGTAGAACAGGATGTTGCCGCCGTTGAGCAGGCCCAGCAGCGCGCCCGCACCGAGGTTGCGCCAGGCCAGCCGGCTGCGGCCACTGACATGCCGCCACAGCTGCAGCGCCAGCATCAGCACGAAGGCCACGCTGAAGCTGGCCAGCACTGCCGCCATCGACGGCGTACCCGACAACGCAACCTGCTTGAGCAGCACGTCCACCACAGCGAACCCGGCCCAGACCCCCAGCAGCCAGCCCCAGCCGCCGGGTGAGGCGGCCACTGCCGGGCCGCGCGGGCGCAGGCTGATCGCCACCATCGCCAGCAGGCCCAGGCCGAGGCCGGCCAGCTTCCACGGCGTCGCTGTCTGGCCGAAGAACAGGAACGCGGCAGCCAATGACAGCAGCAACGACAGCCGTTGCGCCACGTCGCTGCGGACGATGCCGGCCACCGCCACCGCGCGGCCCAGCACCAGGAAGATCGACGGCAGCACCACCGCCAGCGCCAGCAGCGAGAGCCACGGCGCATGCGGCGCGCGCAGTGCATCCAGCGGCGGCTGCAGGACCACGGCGGTGAGCGTTGCTGCCACCAGGTAGTTCCAGGTGACCATCTGCGCAACATCCAGCTGGCGGCGTCCGGCCACCTTCAACAACACCGAAACCAGCACACTGCAGATCACGGCCAAGGACAGGTAGAGCATGGGGCGGGCACAGGGCAGGGGCGAGGGACGGTATCATGTTGCCATGCACAAGCCCTCGTTCCCCGTCGCCCCCGGCGAAACCGCCTGCCTCGAACTGGACGGCCCGGCCGGCCCGCTGGAAGTGGTCGTCGACCTGCCCAAGGCCGACGTGCCGGTGCAGCCGATCGTCGCCATCGTCTGCCATCCGCTGTCCACCGAGGGCGGCACGCTGCACAACAAGGTGGTCACCATGACCGCCAACACCCTGCGCGAGCTGGGCATTACCACGGTGCGCTTCAACTTCCGCAGCGTCGGCGCGTCGGCTGGCGAGTTCGACCACGGCGTGGGCGAGCAGGACGACCTGAAGGCGGTCGCCGCCTGGGTGCGCAGCCAGCGCCCTGATGACCGCCTGTGGTTGGCTGGTTTCAGCTTCGGCGCGTTCGTGTCGCTGAAGGCGACCGCCGAGCTGCAGCCCGAAGCGCTGATCTCGATCGCGCCGCCGGCCGGTCGCTGGGACTTCGGTGGCATCGCACCGCCGGCGCGCTGGCTGGTGATCCAGGGCGAACAGGACGAGATCGTCGACCCGCAGGCGGTCTACCAGTGGCTGGCGTCGCTGGATCTCCCGCACGAACTGGTGCGCATGCCCGAGACCAGCCATTTCTTCCACCGCAAGCTGATCGACCTGCGCGGCGCGCTGACCCACGGCGTCAAGCACTGGTTGGGCGCGGCGGCATGAGCGCAACCGAGCTGACCCCGTCGCAGCGGTACGCCGAAGGGGTCGCCCGTGGTGACTGGCAGAACGACCCGGCCCAGCACGCCGCGCTGGCCGAGCTGGACCGCATCCACCTGGGCCTGGTCGACAGCGCCGAAGACGGCTGGCTGGACCGCCTGTCCTCGTTCTGGAAAAAGCCCGAGCCGGTCAAGGGCCTGTACTTCTGGGGTGGCGTCGGACGCGGCAAGACCTTCCTGGTCGACCTGTTCTACGACGGGCTGCCGATCAAGCAGAAGTACCGTACCCACTTCCACCGTTTCATGCGCAGCGTGCACGAGCGCTTGCGCGAGCACCAGGGGCAGAGCGATCCGCTGGCGAAGATCGCCCAGGAATGGCGCAGCAACCTGCGCGTGCTGGTGCTGGACGAGTTCTTCGTCACCGACATCGGCGATGCCATGCTGCTGGCGCGGTTGCTGGAACGCCTGTTCGCCGAGGGCGTGACCCTGGTCACCACCTCCAACACGGCGGTGGAGAACCTGTACCTCAACGGCCTGCAGCGCGAGAGCTTCCTGCCGGCCATCGGCCTGCTGCAGCGCTTCTGCGTGGAGCTGTACGCCGAAGGCACCGAGGATTACCGGATGCGCGCGCTGACCCGTTCGCCGGTGTACCGTGCGCCGCTGGCGGCCGACAGCGATGACTGGCTGGCCACGCGCTGGAACGAACTGAGCGGCGGGCAGCCGGCCAAGCCCGGCAACATCGAGATCGAGGGCCGCAAGATCCCGGTGCGCGGCCGCGGCAAGAGCATCGCCTGGTTCGATTTCGCTGCACTCTGCGAAGGCCCGCGCGGACCGTCGGATTACATCGAGATCGCGCACGAGTTCAACACCGTGCTGCTGGGCGGCATTCCCGCCTTCGATCGCCTGAACGAAGATGCGGCGCGGCGCTTCGTCAACCTGATCGACGAGCTGTACGACCGCCACGTCAACCTGGTCTGCACCGCCAGCACTTCGCCGATCGAGCTGTATACCGGTACCCGCCTGCAGGGCGCGTTCGAGCGCACCGCCTCGCGCCTGATCGAGATGCAGAGCGCCGAATACCTGGGCACTCCGCACCGGGCGTGAGGGTGGTTTCCGGGTGAATGCGTTGCCGGCCAGCGGCCGGCACTACCACGCCAGGCGACTATCGGGTCGGCGCCACGGTGTTGCCACGCGGCCGCTCATCCGGCCCGGCCGATACATGCAGGCCGGAACCGTTGCCGTGTTCCACCCGTATGCTTTCGCCGCGCGCCAGCAGCCGCAGTGGCTGGCCCTGGTAGCGGACCTCCAGCGCGTCGTGGGCCGCTGCCAGCGACTGCACCAGCGGGCACAGCGCCATCGCCTTGGCCTCCAGCTGCTGGCTGCGCGCTTCCATGCGGCGGTCGACTTCTGCGTCCAGGCGGTCGGCACGGCGCTCCATGGCGCCGGCGCGGCCGGTGAACACCTGCCACAGCACGCTGCGGGTCATCGACGCGGCCATGGTTTCGGCCATCTGGTCGATGTGCGCGTCAAAACCGTCGCCGAAGGTTTCCTGTTCCCAGTAGCCACGGCCCAGGCTGGCGTCGATCCAGCGCTGCGTCTCCTCGCGCATCGCGCGCATCTGGCGGTTGCGGGACTTGCCGGTGATGGCCTCGAAGGCGGCGTCCAGCGCATCGAAGGTGACCCCGGAGACCTCGTGGGCCAGTGCGGTGGCCGCCGGCATCAGCTGGCGGGCGCCCGCCTCCATCTGCCGCAGCCGGGCCGCGTCGGCGGCGCTGACCGTCACCATCGTGCCGTCCAGGCTCAGTTCGCCGTCGTGGAACACCACCTCATGCGGGGCCTGCGGGCCATGCCGCAGCCAGATGCCGCCGCTGTCCACCAGCACGTCGTAGTCGGTATGGATGCCGCACTGGTCTGAACGCAGGTCCGGCCCCTCGGCGGCCAGCGCCGGGGGAATGAACAGCGCGGCCAGCAGGGCCAGGGCGTTCAGGCGCAGGTGCATCGGACCGTCCTTTTCCAGAAGCGAGCGGCCAGCATCCGCTGCCAGCGCGTGGGCGTCACCGGCCGGAAGTCACCCGTCCACCGCATTCCCACCGGCTGCCCACCACCTATCCACAGGGTTGTCCCTAGCCAGCTTCATCACTGTCATGTGAAGCTGTCATTGTTCCGTTTCTGCGCGGCGTTGTACCACCGCGATGACGCGTTTCGGGCTTGACTGCGCAGCCCGATCCGGCAGGTCTGAAGCGTCCCGATGAGGCGCTGATGGCACGATCCTTGCGGCGCAAGGGATTGCCGAATTTCACTACATTTGGCGTTGACGGCCCCCATTACCCCCACTATCTTGTGGCCGTCGGTCGCAGCAACCCCAATTCCAGGGGGTGGCAGCAGCACCCATCCGCGATCGTCAACGGCAGTGGCAGGCGCAGGGTCTCATCCCCTGCGACGCCGTCCTGCCATCCTGGGCTGTCATGTCCCGGGCTGCGTCACCCGATGCATCGAGCACCCCCAATCACGCCAAGAGGACACACGCCGTGAGCACCGAATCCAGCGCCACCATCGAGAAGGAAAGCGAATTCCTGTTGACGTCGCCGCCGACGGCCAACGCGATGAGTGTGACCAAGCGCAACGGGACCACCGAACTGGTGGATCTGAACAAGATCGTGCGCGCGGTGCAGCGTTCCTCCGAAGGCCTGCACGCCGTCGATCCGATGCGCGTGGCCACCCGCACCATTTCCGGCCTGTACAACGGCGCCACCACCCGCGAGCTGGACGAACTGTCCATCCGCACCGCCGCCCTGCTGATCGGTGAAGAGCCCGAGTACGGCCGCCTGGCCGCGCGCCTGCTGGCCAACTACATCGCCAAGGAAGTCTCGGGCCAGGAAATCTACGCCTTCTCGCAGTCGGTCAGCCGTGGCCATGAAGTCGGCCTGATCAACGACCGCCTGCTGAACTTCGTGCAGACCAACGCACGCAAGCTCAACGACGCCATCGACGGCGCGCTGGACCTGAACTTCGATTACTTCGGCCTGCGTACCCTGTACGACCGCTACCTGCTGCGCCACCCGCACACCCGCAAGGTGATCGAGACCCCGCAGCAGTTCTTCCTGCGCATCGCCAGCGCGCTGAGCGAGGACGTGTCCGAGACCCTGGCGCTGTACAAGCGCATGGGCAACCTGGACTACCTGCCGTCCAGCCCGACCCTGTTCAACTCCGGCACCACCCACGAGCAGCTGTCCTCGTGCTTCCTGCTGGACTCGCCGCAGGACTCGCTGGAGTCGATCTATTCCAAGTACGGCGACATCGCCCAGCTGTCGAAGTTCTCCGGCGGCATCGGCGTCAGCTACACCCGCGTGCGTTCGCGTGGTTCGCTGATCAAGTCGACCAACGGCCACTCCAACGGCATCGTGCCGTGGCTGAAGACCATGGATTCGTCGGTGGCCGCGGTGAACCAGGGCGGCAAGCGCAAGGGCGCGGCCTGCGTCTACCTGGAAACTTGGCACGCCGACGTCGAGGACTTCCTCGAACTGCGTGACAACACCGGTGACGAAGCCCGCCGTGCGCACAACCTGAACCTGGCCAACTGGGTGCCGGACCTGTTCATGAAGCGCGTCGAGGCCGACCAGGAATGGTCGCTGTTCGATCCGCGCGTGGTGCCGGAGTTCACCGACCTGTTCGGCGAAGCCTTCGAGCAGGCCTACCTGCAGGCCGAAGCGCAGGGCAAGGCCAACCGCACCATCTCCGCGCGCAAGCTGTACGCCCGCATGATGCGTACGCTGGCCGAGACCGGCAACGGCTGGATGACCTTCAAGGACAAGTGCAACCGCGCCAGCAACCAGACCCTGCGTCCGGGCAACGTGATCCACCTGTCCAACCTGTGCACCGAAATCCTGGAAGTCACTTCCAACGATGAGACCGCCGTGTGCAACCTGGGTTCGATCAACCTGGGCAACCACTTCGACGAGCACAACGAGTTCGACTTCGAGAAGCTGGCCGAGACCGTGCGCCTGGCCGTGCGCCAGCTCGACCGCGTCATCGACCTGAACTTCTACCCGATCGAAACCGCCCGCCGCGCCAACCTGCGCTGGCGTCCGGTCGGCCTGGGCTGCATGGGCCTGCAGGACGTGTTCTTCCGCAAGCGCCTGCCGTTCGACAGCGCCGAAGCCCGCGCCCTGTCGAAGAAGATCGCCGAAGCGATCTACTTCCACGCGCTGGAAACCTCCTGCGAGCTGGCCCAGGAACGCGGCAAGCACCCGTCGTTCAACGACACCCGTGCCGCCAGCGGCGAACTGCAGTTCGACGCCTGGAACGTGGTGCCGGAAGACACCGCACGCTGGGATGCCCTGCGTGAGCGCATCAAGGAACACGGCCTGCGCAACTCGCTGATGATCGCGATCGCGCCGACCGCGACCATTGCCTCGATCGCCGGCTGCTACGAGTGCGTCGAGCCGCAGGTGTCCAACCTGTTCAAGCGCGAGACCCTGTCCGGTGACTTCCTGCAGGTCAACCGCTACCTGGTGAACGAGCTGAAGAAGCTGGGCCTGTGGACCGCCGACATGCGCGATGCCATCAAGCTGGCCGAAGGCTCCATCGCCGGCGTGGCGCAGATTCCGGAAACGCTGCGCGAGGTTTACCGCACTGCGTGGGAACTGCCGATGCGTTCGCTGATCGACATGGCCGCCGAGCGTGGCGCCTTCATCGACCAGTCGGCCTCGCTCAACCTGTTCATGGAAAGCCCGAACATCGGCGCGATGTCCTCCATGTACATGTACGCCTGGAAGCAGGGCATCAAGACCACCTACTACCTGCGTTCGCGCCCGGCCACCAAGATCGCCAAGACCACGGTGAGCAGCGCGGCCCCGGCCAAGGTGTTCAGCCCGGACGAAGCCATCGCCTGCTCGCTGGAAAACCCGGAAGCCTGCGAGGCCTGCCAGTAAGAGCGGCACCGCCGCGCGGTAGTGCCGGCCGCTGGCCGGCAACCCCGGCCAATGATCATCACCCACGGTAGCGCCGGGCCATGCCCGGCGGCTCACCCAGGAATTCAAGGAAACACCCATGGCCGACAAGCCCAAGCAGATGCTGCTCGATCCCGGTTTTGAACTGACCCTGCGCCCGATGCGCTACCCGCAGTTCTATGACATGTACCGGAACGCGATCAAGAACACCTGGACGGTGGAAGAGATCAACTTCCAGATCGACATCACCGACCTGCACAGCAAGATGTCGCCGGGTGAGCGCCACCTGATCCACCGCCTGGTCGCGTTCTTCGCCACCGGCGATTCGATCGTGTCCAACAACCTGGTGCTGAACCTGTACCAGCACCTCAATGCGCCGGAAGCGCGCATGTACCTGTCGCGCCAGCTGTATGAAGAAGCGCTGCACGTGCAGTTCTACCTGACCCTGCTCGACAACTACCTGCCGGACCCGGAAGAGCGCGTCAAAGCCTTCGCCGCGGTGGAGAACATCGACTCGATCAAGAAGAAGGCCGATTTCTGCTTCAAGTGGATCGATTCGATCCAGGACCTGAAGCGCATCGAGACCCGCGCCGAGCGCCGCCAGTTCCTGCTCAACCAGATCTGCTTCGCTGCGTGCATCGAAGGCCTGTTCTTCTTCGCCGCCTTCGCCTACGTGTACTACTTCCGTTCGCGCGGCCTGCTGCCGGGCCTGGCCTCGGGCACCAACTGGGTGTTCCGCGACGAGAGCGCGCACATGGAATTCGCGTTCGAGTCGGTGCGCGTGGTGCGCGAGGAAGAGCCGGACCTGTTCGACGATGAAATGAAGCAGCAGGTCTATGACATGCTGGCCGAAGCCATCGAGTGCGAAGTGCAGTTCGCCGAGGACGTGCTGTCCGGCGGCGTGGCCGGCATTTCGACCCGCGACATGCGCCAGTACCTGCAGCACTGCGCCGACCAGCACTTCGCCAAGCTGGGCATGGAAAAGAAGTACAACGTGCGCAACCCGCTGCCGTTCATGGAACTGCAGGACGTGCAGGAGCTGACCAACTTCTTCGAACGCCGCGTCTCGGCCTACCAGGTCGGCGTGCAGGGCGAAGTCGCCTTCGACATGAACTTCTGATCGAACCGGTCAGGCCTGTCGTAACGGAAACCCCGGCCAACGCCGGGGTTTTTCGTGGTTGCCACGCTCGCCGCTCTTCGTAGAGTCGAGCTTGCTCGACTGCCGTGCTCTTGTAGAGTCGAGCCATGCTCGACTGCTGTTCGCGAGGATCAGTCGAGCAAGCTCGACTCTACATTCAGCGCCGCCCTTCCACCGCCATACGCACCGCCAGCCCCGCCAGCACCGTGCCCATCAGCCAGCGCTGCACCGCCTGCCAGGTCGGGCGCGCGGCCAGGAAGCCGGCGATGCTGCCGGCCATCACCGCGATCACCGCGTTGACGCTGACGCTGACCGCAATCTGGGTGAAGCCCAGCACCAGCGACTGCACCAGCACGCTGCCGTGGCCTTCCGGGTGCAGGAACTGCGGCAGCAGGGACAGGTACATCACCGCGATCTTCGGGTTCAACAGGTTGGTCAGAAAGCCCATCGCGAACAGCCTGCGTGGACCGTCCGGCGGCAGGTCGCGCACCGCGAACGGCGAGCGGCCGCCCGGCTTGAGCGCCTGCCAGGCCAGGTACAGCAGGTACAGCGCGCCACCGATGCGCAGCGCGTCATAGGCCAGTGGCACGGTCATCAGCAGGGCGGTGATGCCCAGCGCCGCGCACAGCATGTAGAACACGAAGCCCAGCGCCACCCCGCCCAGCGAGATCAGGCCGGCGCGGCGGCCCTGGCAGATCGAGCGCGAAACCAGGTAGATCATGTTCGGCCCGGGCGTGAGCACCATGCCCAGCGAGATGAGGGCGAAGGCCAGCAGATCGGAGGTCGCAGGCATGGGCGGTCCTGGCAGGGGGCGTGGCGCAGTGTAGCGCCGCCTGCACGGGGCCTGGCTTAAAATCGCGGCACCCCACAGCGAAGCACCGCCATGACCCCGATCCCCGAGACCGTGCCGCCCACCGAAGTGCGCATGGCCGAAATCGTCTTCCCCAACCACACCAACCATCTGGGCACCCTGTTCGGTGGCCAGGCGCTGGCGTGGATGGACAAGGCCGCCTTCCTGGCCGCCGCCCGCTACTCGCGCCGCACCGTGGTGACCGCGCGCAGCGACCAGGTCGATTTCAAGCTGCCGATCCGCATCGGCCAGATGGTGGAGACCATCGGCCGCATCGTCGAAGTCGGCCGCAGCTCGATGAAGGTCGAGGTCGAACTGGTGGCCGAAGACCTGCACAGCGGCGAGCGCAAGCTGTGCACGCGCGGCCACTTCGTGATGATCGCGCTGGACGAGGAAGGCCACCCGATCGCGGTGCCGCCGCTGCCGGTGGCCTGAGCCCGCCGGCTGAACCGGCGCTTGCGGGGGCGCATGCGCGCCCCCATCTGGCAGCCATGACCCTGCCGCTGACCGACTTCATCGACCGCGCCCAGCGCCTGTTCGTGCTGACCGGCGCCGGTTGCAGCACCGCCTCGGGCATTCCCGATTACCGCGATAGCGACGGCCAGTGGAAGCGCACGCCGCCGGTGACCTACCAGGCCTTCATGGGCGAGGCGGCCACCCGCCAGCGCTACTGGGCACGCAGCCTGCTGGGCTGGCCGCGCTTCGGCCTGGCCCGGCCCAACGGCACCCACCAGGCACTGGCCGCGCTGGAAAGCCGTGGCAAGCTGCAGGTGCTGCTGACCCAGAACGTGGATGGCCTGCACCAGCGCGCCGGCAGCCAGAATGTGATCGACCTGCACGGCCGGCTGGATCTGGTGCGCTGCATGGGCTGCGAGCGCCGCAGCGGGCGCGAGGCTTTCCAGCAGCGCCTGCTGGATGCCAATCCGGGCTGGGACGCGCTGGAGGCCGGCATCGCGCCCGATGGCGACGCCGACCTGGAAACGGATTTCTCCGCCTTCGTGGTGCCGGACTGCCCGCACTGTGGCGGCCTGCTGAAGCCGGACGTGGTGTTCTTCGGCGAGAACGTGCCGCGCGAGCGCGTGGCCGCCGTGCACGAGCACCTGCAGCAGGCCGATGCGGTGCTGGTGGTGGGCTCGTCGCTGATGGTCTATTCCGGCTTCCGCTTCGTGCAGGCTGCGGCCAGGGCGGGGTTGCCGGTGGCGGCGCTGAACCGTGGCCGCACCCGCGCCGACGACCTGCTGCAGTTCAAGGACGGGCGCGATTGCGCCGAGGCGCTGGCCGCGTGGGCTTCGCCCTGAGCCGAGCCCACGCTCGGCTGCGCGCCCACCGCGAAACAGCGATCCATCCAGACGGTTGATTCGCAGGCCGTGCGGCGGTGCAA
>NZ_JASJSU010000004.1:51386-92468 GCF_030237045.1 Stenotrophomonas maltophilia group sp. Smal17 | reverse complement strand
GCACGTAGAAACACCGAGCCATGACCCGCTGTTGCTGTTGCCGTTGCTGTTGCTTCAGACGTTGCTCGCAAGCAGTCGCGGCCGCAGGCCGCGCGGACCCCTCACAGATGCCGCAATTCCTGCTTCAGCATCGCCACGCAGCGGCGGCTGACTTCCAGCGGCTGCTTGCCATGCCTCAGCATCGCCTGCACCTGCCCACCCGAGCCACGGCGCAGTTCCACCAGCTCGTGACGCGCCACCAGGCAGTTGCGATGGATGCGGATGAAGCGGCTGGCGAACTCCTCCTCCAGCGACTTCAACGATTCCTCGATCAGGTCTTCGCCGCGCGCGTGGTGCACCACCACGTACTTCTCTTCGGCCTGCAGGTAATGGATGTCGTCCAGCGGAATCAGCCGCAGGCTGCCGCGCAGGCGTGCGCACAGCATGCTGCGTGCCTGCTGCCCGCTGTTGTCCTGCGGCTGGCCGTCGCGCCCGGCCAGGAAGGTACGTGCACGTGCGATCGCGGCAGCCAGGCGTTCGGCACGCACCGGCTTCATCAGGTAATCAATGGCCGCCGCCTCGAAGGCCGACAGCGCATGCGCGTCGTAGGCGGTGCAGAACACCACTGCCGGCCGTGGCTCGAAGCTGGCCAGGTGGCGGGCCGCTTCCAGGCCATCCAGCCCCGGCATCGCGATATCCAGCAGGACCAGGTCCGGCTGCAGCTCCGCGCAGGCGTGCAGGGCCTGCTCGCCGTTGCCGGCCTCGGCCACCACGTCAACGCCGTCCTGCGCCGCCAACAGGCTGCGCAGGCGCTCGCGCGCCAGCGGTTCGTCATCGGCGATGACTACCCTCACGATCGTCCCCTCACTGGATCGGCACCGTCACCTGGCAGGCATAGTAGCCCTCGCTCCAGCCGGCCGTCATCCGCGCGGCACTGCCGAAGCGCCAGGCCAGCCGATGGCCGATGCTGTGCTGGGCATGCCCGGCACCGCGCGCCAGCGCCAGCCCCGGGGCCTGCGGATCGGGCGCGGGATTGCGCACGCGGATCTGCAGCTCCTGGCCCTCGCGCACCAGCTGCAGCTCGATGGTGCCGCCTTCGGGCAGGCGCGAGATGCCGTGCAGCACGGCGTTCTCCACCAGCGGCTGCAATACCAGCCTCGGCAATGGCAGGTCCCACGGCAGTGGTTCGTCACGCTGCCACTGCACCTGCAGGCGCTCGCCCAGGCGCAGCGATTCAATCGACAGATAACGCTCGGCCAGCTCGCATTCGTCGCGCAGGGTCGAATCGCCCTCGCCTGCGCCCAACGCGGCACGGAACAGATCGGACAGATCGAGCACCGCGCGCTCGGCCACTGCCGGATCGCGATGCAGCAGGCTGGCGATCAGGTTCATGCTGTTGAACAGGAAATGCGGGCGGATCCGCGCCTGCAGCGCATCGGCCTGCGCGCGCGCGTTGGCCTGCACCTGCGCGGCCCAGCGATCACTCACATAGAAATAGCGCAGCGCCAGCGCCGTGATCAGTGCAGTGGTGGCCGCACTGCCCAGGGTGAAGCGCCAGAAGCTGATACCACTGGCGAAGTTGTCCCCCAGCACCGCGTACAGCGCATGCACGATGCCGGCGCAGACCACCGCGATCAGGGTCGCCAGGGCGATCGCCGCGACCGCCCCCAGTACCTGCGGCAACCTCGACAACGCCTGCCGCAGCAGGCACAGGCTGGCCGAGACCGCCAGCGCCAGCCACAGCGCGAAACCGCTGGCCGACAGCAGTTCACCGAAGGTCCAGTGGCGACTGCCGTCGGGCGCCAGGGCCAGCACCACCACCACCAGCTCGGCCAAGCCAAGCATCGCCGCCAACCGCGGCAGGCGGCACAGCTCCGGCATCCACGGCGGTGTGCTGGCCGGGGCCATGGCTCAGGCAGCGCCCAGCCGTTCCTGCAGCCAGTCACCCAGCGCCTGGATCTCTTCGGCGCAGACCTGGTGGGCCATCGGATAGCTGTGCCATTCCAGTTCGAGGCCCAGCGCCTGCAGTGCCTGCGCGCTGTGTACGGCCACCGCCTGCGGAATCACCGGATCGCTGCTGCCATGGGCCATGAACACCGGCACCTGCACGGCACCGTCAACTCGCTTGGCGCTTTCAGCCTCGGGCAAATAGGTGGACAGCGCGATCAGGCCGGCCAGCGGCGCGGTGCGTGACAGCGCTGCGGTGAGGATGATCGCCCCACCCTGCGAGAAGCCAGCCAGGAAGATCTTCTCCGGCGCGATGCCACGCTCGATCTCACGTGCGATCAGCGCGTCGAGCTGCACCACCGATTCCTGCACGCCGGCCATGTCGGCGCGCGAACGGAAGTCCATGCCGACGATGTCGTACCAGCCACGCATCGGCACGCCGTTGTTGATGGTGATCGGCCGCACCGGCGCGTGCGGGAACACGAAGCGCAGCGCCGGCCAGTGCGGCCGCACCAGTTCCGGCACGATCGGTGCGAAGTCATGGCCGTCGGCGCCGAGGCCGTGCAGCCAGATCACCGACCACTGCGGCGAGGCGCCGGTTTCCTGTTCCACCGTTTGCAGCATGATGCGGCTCCTTCAAGTTCGAGCCGCATTATGCCGCTGGCGCGGGGCGATCAGTACAGCGGCGGTTGCTCGGCCGCTTCCCGGCGCAGCTGTGCGGCGCGTACCAGCACCGGCGGCGGGATGTTTTCCTCGGGAATATCAAGCAGGCCAAGGCGGTGCAGGAAGGCGCCCGGGCCGCGCGAGGAGGTCAGTGCCACCACCGGCACCGCCAGCACCATGCCGATCACCACCGGCGCCATCCACGCCGCCAGCGACGGCGATACCGCCCAGGCCAGCACGCCCATGAAGGCACCGAACACGCCCAGGCCACCGTAGCCACGGATCAGCGCCAGCCACGAGATGCCACCGTCGTCGCGCTGCTGTGCGTCCCAGCCCGAGTCGCGGCCGGACAGCACTTCGGCCACGCCGCGCGACTGCACGTACATCACTACCGGGGCCATCAGCGCGGCCAGCACGGTTTCCACCAGCATCGAGACGAACGCACGGATCGCCCCCCCGCAGCCGCGCCGGTCGACCGGGTCCAGCAGCATCGCCAGGTAGCCCAGCACCTTGGGCAGCAGCAGCACCGCCATGGTGGCGGCGAACAGGCGAACCACCTGTTCCTCGTCCTGGGCGCGCCAGTACACGCTGGGCGACAGATGCAGCAGGGCGTTGAAGTCGATGCCCTGCTGGAACAACGGGATGGCGATGCCGATCAGCATCAGCATCGCCCACATCGGCGCGGTGAAGTAATGGCCGATGCCGATCAGCATGTGGGTGCGGCTGATCCAGTGCAGGCCGCGGCTGCCCACCACCTTGCCGTGCTGCAGGTTGCCCTGGCACCAGCGGCGGTCACGCACCAGCAGGTCGGTCAGCGTCGGTGGGCCTTCCTCGTAGCTGCCCCCCAGGTACGGCACCATGTGCGCGGCCCAGCCGCCACGGCGCATCAGCGCCGCTTCCACGAAATCGTGGCTGAGCACGTGGCCGCCGAACGGCTTGCGCCCCGGCAGCGCCGGCAGGCCGGCGTGGTCGGCGAAGGCGCGGGTGCGGATGATCGCGTTGTGGCCCCAGTAGTTGCTCTCGGCGCCGTGCCACCAGGCCACCCCACGGGCGATCACCGGGCCGTACACGCGGCCGCCGAACTGCTGCATGCGGGCGAACAGGGTGCGGCCTCCGATCACCGACGGCAGCGTCTGGATCAGGCCGACATCGGCGTTGTGCTCCATGCCTGCGACCAGGCGCACGATGCTGTCGCCGGTCATCAGGCTGTCGGCGTCGAGGATCAGCATCTGCGGATAGGCACCGCCAAAGCGGCGCACCCAGTCGGCGATGTTGCCGGCCTTGCGCCCACTGTTGTCGCCACGGCGGCGATAGAACAGTCGCGTCTGGCCGTCCGGCACGCGGTCGCGCAGTTCGGCGAACACCTGCTCCTCGGCGCGCGCGATGTCCTCGCGGCGGGTATCGCTGAGCACGAAGAAGTCGAAGCGCTCAAGCTGGCCGGTGGCGGCCACCGATTCATAGATGGCCTGCAGGCCCGCCAGCAGGCGGCGCGGATCTTCGTTGTAGGTCGGCATCAGCAGCGCGGTGCGGCTGTGCACGGTCGGCAGCGGCTTGTCCGGGTCGATGCCGAGGCGGTAGCCACGGTCGAACACGGCGGTCAGGAAGCCCGCCAGTGCGCTGGCGAAGGACAGCGCGATCCAGGCAAACAGGCCCACGAACAACACCAGCAGGCAGGCTTCAAGCACGCTGATGCCATTGGTCGACAGCACCCGCCACATCATCCGCGTGGCCACGGCGGTCATGCCCAGCGTGCCACCGAAAATGTAGAAACGCCGCAGGCCGATCAGGCGCGGCGACGTGCGATGCCGGCGGACCTTGAGGGCGCCTTCGCGCAGGGTCTGCTCGGGCATCTGCAACGGAGATTCAGCAGGCAGCAGCGCCCAGCCGGCATCCAGCCGGGGCGCATCCGCTTCCGCGTGGATGGTCTGACCCCCCATCACCGCCTACTCCGCACGTTCGGCATGGCCGGCCATCCCGGCCGGGCTGCATGCACGAAGGTTCCCGGCGCGCCTTCCCGGCGCCCGCACTTGTCCTGGCTGTGCCGGCCCTTGGCCGCACAGTCGATGTCTGTCACTACCGGAACCCACACGATCTCCAACGGGGCGGAATCGAAAATGCGGCCCAGTCTAGGGCGCCGGATGTAAGCCGGGTGCGAAGGCCTACGCCGGGAATTATCCCCATTCAGCAAACAGCAGGCGATGACGCCCCGCAATCGATGTTGTCGCTTCGTCACCACGGGTACTGGATCGTAACAAACGCGAACGGTTATCATTTCATTAACCAGGCAGGTCGACGTCTTCCCGACGGTTGAGACCCACCCAGCCGCGCCGGCGCCGCCGCGCGCCGACGACCCATGGAAGGGGGCTGCCTGCTGTCTGCCTGCGCCTGCGCTTCCACCGGGTCTCTCCTACTCCCATGGAAGCCGTCATGTCCCTGTCATTCCGTTCCCGTTCCGCGCACCCCACGCGCAGCCGCCTGGCCGTCGCCGTTGCCACCACCTGCCTGCTTGCCCTGCCCGGCCTGGCCGCCGCCGAGGCCGCCGCCGATGCGTCCACCAAGGATCTGGACACCGTGGTGGTCACCGCCTCGGGCAACCAGCAATGGATCAAGGATGCTCCCGCCAGCATCAGCGTGATCAGCCGCGAGGACATCGAGCGCCAGCCGGTGCACGATCTGGCCACCCTGCTCAGCCGCGTGCCCGGCGTGACCGGCGGCCTCAGCGCGGCCGGCGAGCAGTCCAAGATCAAGCTGCGCGGCATGCCGTCCAACTACACGCTGGTGCTGGTGGACGGCAAGCGCATGGGCAGCTCGGCCTCGACCAACTACCGCCCCGACCTCGGACGCCAGGACCTGAACTGGATTTCGCCGGACCAGATCGAGCGCATCGAAGTGGTGCGCGGGCCGATGTCGTCGCTGTATGGCTCCGACGCCATGGGCGGCGTGATCAACATCATCACCAAACGCATCGGTGATGACTGGAACGGTAGCGCCACCCACAGCTACACGCGACCAGGCGACGACAAGCGCGGCGACACCCAGCAGATCGGCGCTACGTTCTCCGGCCCGCTCGGCGAGCGCTTCGGCCTGCGCATTGGCGCCAACAGCATGCGCCGTGATTCCGACCGGTCCAATGGCGGCGTCTACGGCAATGCCTATGCCGGCGAGAAGGACCGCAATGTCGACGCGCTGCTGCAGTGGAAACTCAGCGACGCGCAGGAACTGTCGCTGGAAGCCGGCCACGGCGTGCAGCAGGCCTTCATCGATGCTGCACTGGAAAAGCAGGACGAAGGTGCATGGGGTGCCACCGAACTCAAGCGCAGCTCGCTGGCGCTCAACCACGATGGCAAGTGGCGCTTCGGTAACTCGAAGATCAGCGCGTACTGGACCGAGTACAAGAACGACATCGGCGCCACCGGCCGCTCCGAGGCCACCGACACCATCATCGAAGGCAGCCTGACCACGCCGTTCACCCTCGGCGTTGAACACCAGTTCGCCGTGGGTGGCCAATGGAAGCGCCAGGAGCTGACCAACACCGACACCATCGGCCGTGCACCGATCGACTATGCCGGCAACGCGGTCAGCGGCTCCGATCTGGAAGTGGACACCTGGGCGCTGTTCGTCGAGGACGAACTGAAACTGCATCGCACCCTGGCGCTGACGCTGGGCGCACGCCTCGATCACCATGAGAAATTCGGCGGCCACGTCAGCCCGCGTGCCTACCTGGTCTGGCACCCGGCCGAGCAGTGGACGATCCGTGGCGGCGTCTCCAAGGGTTTCCGCGCCCCCAGCCTGACCGAGAATTCGGCGACCGCCGCCACCCAGTCCGGTGGCCGTGGCTGTACCTCGCTGATTCCGCTTGGCTATACCCGTGGCGGCTGCTACATGGCCGGCAACCCGGACCTGGACCCGGAAACCAGCACCAACCGCGAGATCGGCGTCAGTTTCGACAACGACTGGGTGGATGCTGGCCTGACCTATTTCCACACCGACTTCAGGAACAAGATCGAGTACGCCCCGCTGGGCCAGTTCAACGGCATCTGGTGGACGCGCATGAGCAACGTGCAGCGCGCGCGCACCAGTGGCATGGAAGGCAACCTCAATTTCCGCTTCGGCGAGCACTGGCGCTGGCGCACCTCGGCGACCTGGATGAAGGAAGCCAAGAACCTGACCACCGGCCGCAACCTGATCGACACGCCGGAGTTCTCCGGCTATTCGTCGCTGGACTGGACGCCGAGCTCGGCATTCTCCAGCAGCCTGTCGGCGCAGTACACCGGCAAGCAGGACGGCGTGGCCACCACCTTCCTCAAGGCGTACACGCTGTACGACCTGACCGCTGCATGGAACGTCAACGAGGTGCTGACCCTGCGCGGCGGTGTCAGCAACCTGGCCGACAAGAAGCTCTATGCCGAAGGCTCCACCGACTACTTCGTGGCCGGGCGCAGCTACTTCCTCAGCATGACCGCGCGGTTCTGACCGGCGGCGCGCCGCGATCGCGCTGGCGGTGGGCCAGCGCGATCGACGGTGTTGCGGGTTACTCGCTTTGCAGTGCGGCCGGTGCCGCAGTGCGCGTGGCGGCCGTGCGTGCACGGTCCATCGCCACCGCCAGTTGCTGGCGTGCGAGCAGTTGTTGTGCCTGCACCACTTCAGGTGTCGGCAGGAGCACCGGTCCCGGTGCGTTTTCCGGTGTAGCAGGTGTGGTCATGCAACCTCCATGGACATCCCGCCGCCGCACGGATTCAGCTGGGGCGGCAGCGGAACTCCGCACCCTATCCTAAAAACAAGGCGGATGGGTGACGGTGCGGCGCCCGGCCGCAGCACCGCGCCGGCCATACGCTTGGATTCCCGGTGCCGGGGAGCATTCCTGAACCTGTTGCCGTATGCACGGTACATCGCCATGGCCGCCCCGGCCGCCGCCCGGAGGCTCACGCCGCGCGGCGTGCCACCGCCACCGGCCCGGCCTGCAGGCGGAAGCGCGACACCGCCACCGCCAGCTGCTCGGCCTGCTCCTCCATCGCCCGCGCGGCGGCACTGGCTTCCTCCACCAGCGCAGCGTTCTGCTGGGTGGTCTCGTCCATCTGCACCACGGTCTGGTTGACCTGCTCGATGCCGGCCGACTGCTCGCGCGAGGCGGCCGAGATCTCGGCCATGATCTCGTTGACCCGCCCGACCTGGCCGACGATCTCCTGCATGGTGCGACCGGCGCCATGCACCAGTTCCGCGCCGGCGCCGACCTGCGCGACCGAGGCGTCGATCAGCTCCTTGATCTCCTTGGCCGCGCCGGCCGAGCGCTGCGCCAGCGCGCGCACTTCGCTGGCGACCACCGCAAACCCGCGGCCCTGTTCACCGGCACGTGCCGCTTCCACCGCGGCGTTCAGCGCCAGGATGTTGGTCTGGAACGCGATGCCATCGATCACCGAGATGATCTCGGCAATGCGCTGCGACGAGGCCTCGATCTGCTCCATGGTCTGCACCACCTGGCTGACCACCTGTCCCCCTTCGCTGGCCACGCCGGCTGCGGAACCGGCCAGTGTGTTGGCCTGCAGCGCGTGATCGGCGTTCTGGCGCACGGTGGAGGTCAGTTCCTCCATCGACGCGGCAGTCTCTTCCAGGTTCGCGGCCTGCTGTTCGGTACGCCGCGACAGGTCGCTGTTGCCGGCCGCGATCTCGCCCGCTGCCAGGCGGATGCTGGCCGCGGACTGCTGGATCTGCCCGACGATCCCGGTCAGCTGCTGCACGGTGCTGTTGGCGTCGTCGCGCATCACCGCGAACACCCCGTGGAAGTCACCCTGCATGCGGGCAGTGAGGTCACCGGCGGCGATCGCGCGCAGCAGCGTCGACAGCGCGGCCAGGTTGTGGTCGCTGACCTGCATCATGGTGTTCAGCGTTTCCACCATGCGGCGGAAGTCGTGGTCGAAGCGCAGCGCGTCGCCGCGCACCGCGAAATCACCGGCAGCGGCGGCCGCGGCCAGCTGCTGGATCTGATCGTTGATCGCGGCCAGGTTGCTCTTGGTGGTGGCCATCGCGGCGCTGAACACGGCCTTCTCGCCCGGCAGCGCCTCCATGTCCACGCTGAGGTCGCCCACGGCATAGCGCTGCATCACTTCGACCAGGCGCTGGGTGACGGCATTGCTGGAGGCCACCAGCTGGTTGCTGTCGGCCACCATGCGGCCGTACTCGCCCGGGAACGCCGACGCGTCCATCCGGTAGCTGAGCTCGCCGGCGTCATGACGGCGGGCCATTTCCGCCTGCGCGGCCATCACCGCCTGCAGCTGGCCGCGCATGCCCTGCATCGCCTCCAGCAATCGTCCCACTTCGTCATTGCTGCGCGCCGGCAGGGTGCTGTCCAGCTTGCCCGCCGCGACATCGCCGGCCACGCGCACGGCTTCGGCCAGCGGGCGGATCGCCAGCCGGCGCAGCAGCACGTAGACACCCGCGCTCAGGGCCAGGGCCGCCACCACGCCGACCAGCAGGGTCAGCCACAGCAGCTGGCGCGCCTCGGCCACGATCACCGCATGCGGCATCACCACGCCCAGCGCGAAACGCTGCGGGGCGTCGCCCACGCGCAGCGGCACGTACACGCGCACGTTGCCGGCGGCATCCGGGGTGAAGGCTTCGAAGCGGCGGTCGGCGGCGATGTCCGCCAGCATGCTGCGGGTCAGCGCGTCGCTGCGCGGCTTGCCGATCTCGGCGGCGTTGGCCGAGGCCAGCACCACGCCCTTGGGCGAAAGCAGTTCGACGCGGCCGGCGCCCATCGGCGTCAGCGTGGCCAGGTGCTTCTGCAGCGCCGCCAGCGAGAAGTCGACGGTGAACACGCCGAGGAAGGTGCCCTTCTCGATGATCGGCGTGCTCAGTGTGCTCATCAGCACCTGCTGGCCACCGATGTCGTAGGCATAGGGTTCACTGACCTTGGGCAGCTTGTCGCGGCTGGGATCCATGTACCAGTCGGCCGAACCATCGGCGGCTTCGGTGTAGTCCGTCATCGGCGACTGCTGCGGTGCGCCGTCCTGCCAGGCCCAGTAGCTCATGTAGCGCCCGGTGGCATCGTGCGCCTCGGTGTTGACGAACTCGGCGTCCTTGCCGTCGAACGCATCGGCTTCCCACATGGTGCTCTTGCCCAGCCATTCCGGGTGGGTGCGCAGCTGCTCGCCGAGCACCGCCGCCAGGCTGGCGCGGTCGGGTACATCGCCGCGCGCACGCTGGGCGAGCACGGCTTCGACCATCGCGTCGTTGCTGGCGAAGGCCGTGCCCAGATCGGCCGCGACCTGGCGCGCTTCGGCGTTGGCTTCGCTGGTCATGGTCTGGCGCGAGGCATCGATCAGGCTGGCGCTGGCCTGGCGATAGATCAGGAACGCGGTCAGGCCGAAGCACAGCAGTGCGATCACGGCGGTGCCCAGCATCAGCTTGTGGGCGATGCTGCCCGGGCGTCGGGCAGCGGCGGAACGGGAAGGAGGCATGGAAGGGTCCGCTAGGCAGTTCAGGATGACCGGTGCCGCGAGGGCACCGCGCAGGCGCGCGATCCGTCGCGCAGGCCGCCGGCCGCCGGGGCATGCCCGGCGCTGGAAGCGCACCGGGTTAGCGGCCGCCTGCCAACGAGGTTGAGGCGGCCCGCCTGCACATTCCTGAATCTGCTCAGGGACGGGTCAGCAACCCGCCCCGCTGCCGCCCTACTCGGCTACGCGATCCTTGATCCACTGCGCCCGCGGCAGCACTTCGATGCTGCCGGCGGCGTACTGCTGCAGCACATCGTCCGGGCCGAACCGCGGCTGCCAGCCCAGCTCGTTGCGGAGGCGGGCACTGTCGTAGACGCGGTCGATGCTCATCGGCAGCGGCCAGCCACGGCGTTCGAACTCTGCCAGCAGCTGCGGCACGCGCCGCGCCAGCACGCTGCGCGGCTGGGTGGCCAGTTCCAGGCAGTCCTCGCGCCGGAACGGCGTCGGCGCACAGGCGATGTAGCGGGCGAAGGCGGCACCGTCATCAAGCAGCAGCGCGGCATGCGCACTGGCCACGTCACGCGCGTCGATGCCACGGTGCAGGCGGAACATCGCCATGCGCTCGGGCGGCTCCGGGAAGCAACGGCCCATGCGCAGCACGCGCACGCTGAAGCCCGGTGCCGCGGCGGCCATGGCCAGGGCTTCGGCCTGCAGCTTGCTGCGGTGATAGATCGTGCGTGGCAGGGGCTCGGTGTCTTCATCGATCCAGCGGCAGCCTCCCGCCACCACCGCATGCCCGTACAGCGCGGTGGTACTGGTCAGCACGAACCGCCGCGCACCGGCCTCGCGCGCGGCCTGCAGCAGGTGCGAGGTGGCCTCCACGTTGATCTGCTGGAACACCGCATCCGGCACCAGTCCCACATGCGGTGCGTGCAGGGCGGCGGTGTGGATCACTGCGTCGACGCCACGGACAGCGCGTTCCACGGCCTGGCGATCGGTGACATCGGCGATGATGCGGGTGGTGGCGAACGGGCTGCGATCCAGCCCCACCACTTCGTGGGCGGCCGCGAGTGCGCCGAAGATCGCACGCCCGATCCGTCCGGAACTGCCGGTCAACAGAATCTTCATTGAGTCCATTCGCTCGAAGCGCCCGGGAACTACCGGGATGATTCGATTCTAGGCAAGCGGCATGTCGTCTGCGATAGCCGGATGTTGCAAAAACGCGTTCATCGTGGCGACGTTGGCGGTGCCAACAGCTGCCGCGCGATGAACAGCGGATCATCACCGCCGGGCACATCCGGCGTGATGCCGGTCCGTTCCCAGTTGCCGCCGGTACGAAGGTTGATCGGCTGACGGTCCGGAATGCTGATCTGATAACCATCGGGCAGCTGCACAGGATCATCGAACATGTGCGCGGCACCACCGCTGCGGCTACCGACGATGCGTGCGCGCCCCACCGCCTGCAGCGAGTACGCGACGAACTCGGCCGCCGAGCCGGTGCGACGGTCGATCAGCACCACCAGCGGCTTCAGGTAGGGCGGCAGGCTGGCCGGCGGCAACCGCACCGCGGTGCGCCGCCCGCGCTGTTCCAGCGCCTGTACCTCGGTGATTCCCGGCTCCAGCAGGGTGCGCACCAGCAGGTCCGCACTGCCATCATCACCACCGCCGTTCTGGCGCAGGTCCAGTACCAGGCCGTCGGTATCGGCCAGCAGGCTGAACGCTGCTGCCAGTTTTGGCCGGGCCAGGTCGATCGGATAGAAGGTGCTCAGGCGCAGGTAGCCGATGTTGCCCTCCAGCACCCGCACCTCGCGCACGCCCGCACCATTGCTGCGCGCGTCCGCGCGCCAGACCATCAGCCAGTCGTCCTGGCCGGCATCGGCGTCCACGCGTTCCACATGGAAGTGGCCATCGAACACGTCCAGATCCTGTTTCAGGCGTGCGCTGAACGCCTGCGGGTCCGCGCAGCTGTCCGCATAGCGCCGCTGGCTGGACCAGCCGCGCACCGCCGCGGCAATGCGGGCACCTTCGGCCTCGTCCAGGTACTGCGCCTGTATTGCGGTGGCCGCGGCCTGCAGCACCGCATCCTGGGACGGGCATGCCGCCGCCAGCAACGCACCCAGCATCCACGACGCCGCCATGACCCCACCCCGCATTGATGATGTATAAGCGCTTATATATCATCGCGATCATGGATCTCCAACATGCCACCCTGGGGACGCTGCTGCGCGCCCTGCTCGATCAGCTCGACCCGGCCGTCGAACAGGCCTACCGCGATCTGCAGCTGGACTATCGGCCGCGCTACACCCCGGTGCTGCGCACGCTGATGGCGCAGGGCCCGTGCCGCATCAAGGACCTGGCACTGGCCTGCGGGCTCAGCCATTCGGCGCTCAGCCAGACCGTGGCAGCGATGGTGCGCGACGGCTGGCTGCACAGCGTCATCGGTGAAGACAGCCGCGAGCGCATCCTGCAGTTGAGCCCCCATGCGCTGCGGGCCGTGCCGGCGCTGCAGGCCCAATGGCAGGCCACCGCGCATGCGGCACGCAGCCTGGAGGCCGACCTCGGCCAGTCGCTGGAACAGGTGCTGCGCAGTGCCTTGCAGGCGCTCGAACAACGCCCCTTCGCGCAGCGCCTGCGCGAGGCACGCGAAGGCTGACACGGTTCGGCGCCGCTGCGGCCGATGGCGGCCGATGGCGGCCGGCCGCTTGAACCCGGTGCGCAGGCCGCGTGAAGACAACTGCAAGGATGGCGACCTGGACTTAGCGCGCGATGGCCAAGCATGGCCGCTGTCGCCGACGACGGCGACGCCCACACCGCAGGAGGATTCACATGACTGGCCAGAACCCGCGCAGCTCCACCCGGGGCTTCGCCTCGATGGACGGGGACAAGCAACGTGCGATCGCCGCCAAGGGCGGACGCGCCGCGCACGCCTCCGGCAACGCGCATGAATTCAGTCCGGACGAAGCCCGCGTCGCCGGCCGCAAGGGCGGCGAAGCGATCAGCCGTGACCGGCAGCACATGGCGGCGATCGGCCGCGAAGGCGGCCACGCACGCCACGCCAACGCCCGCCAGCAACAGCAACAGGCATCGCTCGACCCAGCCGCAAAGGATCCGCAACGCCAGCAGGGATGAACGCTGTGCGGTCAGCGCGCAAGGCGAAGTCGGCGCAGGCCGATGGCCGCAAGCAGGGCCACCACGCCTGCCACCGCCATCGCCCACCCGAAGCCACTGGCCATCGCGCTGCGGTACCAAGCCACCACCTGGGGCGTCGAATACGTCGAGCCCGGGTGCAGGATCAGCCCGCGTGCATGGGCGGCCAGCCCTGGCTGCCCGGCGGCCAGTGCGGACGCGGCAAACTGGCGTACCGCACGCAGGCCCATCAGGCTGCCCAGCAGCGCGATGCCCAGGCTCATGCCCGCCTGGCGCAATGCATTCATGGTGGCTGACGCGATGCCCGCGCGCTCGGCCGGTACCTGGACCATGACCGCCATGCCAGTGGCGGGTACCGCCAGCCCCATGCCGATGCCCAGCAGCATCAGCAAGGCACTGGCCTGCCCGCGCGACGTCGCGGGCTGCAACGTGGCCATCGCGCACAGCGCCACGGCGACCAGCACATAGCCGCAGACCAGCGCGGTGTGCAGCCCCACGCGTACCACCAGGCGACCGAACAACAACGAGACGACGCCCATCAACAGGAACTGCGGCACCAGCTGCGAGCCTGCCGAGGCTGCGCTGAGCCCCTGCGCCTGCTGGAAGAACAGGGACAGGAAAAACAGGCTCGCATAGGCGGTGAATCCCAGTACGAACGAAGCCAGGTTGAGCATGCCGAAACGGCGATCAGCAAACAGGTCCAGCGGCAACAGCGGGCGTGCCACCCGGCGTTCGACCAGACCGAACAACACCAGCCCGGCGCCGGCGATGCCCAGCGCCGACAGCGTTGCCGGCGCCAGCAGGCCCTGCTCGCCGATCGCGATCAGGCCATAGCTCAGCGCACCCAGTGCAACGGCGCTGAGCAGCTGCCCCGCCGGGTCCAGCGCGGCATGGTGTGGATGCCGCCGCTCCGGGATACCCCACGCGCCGAGCACGAGGGCAAGCAGGCCCAGCGGCAGGTTGATCAGGAAGATGCTGGGCCAGCCGGCGCGCTGCACCAGCACGCCGCCCAACAGCGGGCCGAGTACCAGGGCCAGCGCACTGAATGCCGACCAGCCCCCGATCGCGCGCGCACGCTGGCGCGGATCGGGGAACGCATGGCTGAGGATCGGCATGGCGCTGGGAATCAGCAGCGCACCGGCGATGCCCTGCACCACGCGCCCGGCCACCAGCGTTTGCAAGTTGCCGGCGCAGGCGCACAGCAACGACCCCAGGGTGAAGGTGGCCACGCTGAGCAGCCACATCCGCCGATGCCCATAACGATCGCCGAGCGGGCCCGCTGACAGCATCAGGGCCGACAACGCGATGGCATACGCGTTGATCACCCACTGCAGGCCGGCCATGTCGGTGTCCAGCGCCTGCTGCAGGGTCGGCAGGGCGACGTTGACGATGCTGATGTCCAGCGAGGCGAGGAAGGTGCCGAGGTAGGCCGCCAGCACCAGTGCCGGTCGTCGCAAGCGTTGCATGTTCGGATCCCGGGGGAGGACGTGCGCGCATCGTAGCCACTGACTGACCGTCGGTCAATGACCGACGGTCAGTCACTCCCGAGGCAGGGCTAGAATGGCGGCCGACACCTCCGGATCCACCCACGATGCAGCCCCCCGCCGTCGCCAGGCCTCGCACCAAGCCCGCCGAAACCCGCCAGGAAGAACTGATGGACGCCGCGCAGGCGCTGTTCCTGTCACAGGGCGTGGAGGCCACCACCGTCAGTGACATCGTGGCCGCAGCCGACGTGGCCAAGGGCACCTTCTATACCTACTTCGCCTCGCGCAGCGAGATCCTGCAGGCATTGGCGCAGCGCTATACCCGGCACTTCATCGAGGACGTCGACCAGGCCGTGCAGCAGCACCCGGCCGCGGATGGCGTGGCACGCCTGCGCGCCTGGATCCGCGCCAACATCGAAATCTACGTGCGCACGCACGCCGTCCACGATGTGGTCTTCGTCCATCACCATCATCACCAGCGCGGCAATGCCGAACGCAACGCGATCCAGCAGCAGCTGCTGTCGATTCTTGAAACGGGAATGACCGCCGGCCTATGGCAGTTGCCGTCGCCGCAGGTCACCGCCTCGCTGATCTATGCCGGCGTGCACGGCGCCACCGATGACCTGATCGCCGCACCCGCGCAGGACGCCGACGCCTTCATTGCCGCCGTGGTGGACGACTGCCTGCGCATGGTCGGCACAGCGCCGGCCGCGACGCATCCCTGACCCGCAACCCGCCGCTCAGCAATGGGCGAGGATGTTCAACAGCCTTCCGAACGGATCGCGCACGAAGAAACGGCGCACGCCCCAGGGTTCATCGGCCGGGCCGTACTCCAGCACGATGCCGGCCGCGCGCATGCGCTCCAGCACGTCCTGCAGATTGTCCACCTCGATCGACAGGTCCGGCACTGCGGTGCCGGAGCCGCCTTCACTGGCAAAACTGACCTGCGCCAGGGCACTGCCCTGCCCGCCGTGGGTGACGATCCAGCCGTGGTCCATCACCACCGGCATGCCGAGAAGGTCGCCATAGAAGGCAGCGGCGCGTTGCGGATCGGGCGTGGCGATGTTGGCAACGACGCGCCTGACAGCCATGGCATTTCCCTTTCCCGGAAGACGCATCGAGAGTACCGCATCGATGCCAGCGTCACCTCCTGCAACAGAAGAGCCCCGTCGATGACGGGGCTCCAGGCGGCATGGAACTTAAAAGGCGCGACTCACACGCCCATGCACAGGTCCACCACGCAGGTGTTGTAGGCCTGCTGGCACTCACCGGCATCCACACCGCTGGCCAGGCACATCTGATAGGCCCGCCAGCACGGCTTGTCACAGGGCTCGACCGGCCCTGCCACTGCCACCGAACCGGTGCAGGCCAGCGCGAACACCGCACCGGCGACCATCTTCTTCAATGCACGCATCGTCATCACTCCTTGATAAGCCTGGTGAGCCCAGGCCGGCCCACCGTAGCGGGGCCGCCGGGAGGCGAGGTGAACACCCGCGTCACGAATCCTTAACCAGTTCATAAAATTTCCTTCACACGACTGGGGGACATCGGCCTGCCTTGGCGTTAACGGCGTTGTTGTCCGTCAACCAAGGAAGTTGTCCGATGAATCACCCGCTGCACGGCCGTTCGTCCCGCTCCCTCCCGCATCGCCCGCTGGCACTTGCTGTTGCCAGCTCGCTGCTGCTGGCCACCACCTTGCCGGCCATGGCCAGCGAACCACTCGATACCTGGCAGCATCAACGCCAGCTGCAGGCAGCGTGGGCACGGCCCGTCGCCGATGTGGCGTCGGCTTCCACGGCGCCCACCGCCACCGCGCCTGCGACGGGAAGCACCGCCCTGCTCGGCAAACCCGGCGATGCAGCCAGCTGGCGCAGCGATGAATTCAACGCCGATTGGGGACTGGCCGCGATGGGCGCCGACTACGCCTACGCGCGCGGCCTGACCGGCCAGGGCGTGCGCCTGGCCCTGTTCGATTCAGGCTCGGCACTGGCGCACCCCGAATTCGCCGGGCGCAACACCTCCAGCATCACCATCGGTGCGGACTGCGCCACGCCCGGCGTGGTGGCCGGTGCCGGCGCATGCGGCCAGACCCGTGGCGAGCAGCCGGGCTACAACTACTACGGCCTTGGCCCCGGTGTTCCCGCCGCGCTGGCCGCACGGCTGATCGCCGCAGGCCAGCCCTATGGCTTCAGCTACGCCGACCATGGCACCCACGTGCTGGGCACCATCGGTGCCAACCGTGATGGCAAGGGCATGCACGGCGTGGCCTTCGGTTCGAACCTGACCGCTGCCCGCGTCTTCGGTGATACCTATTACGAGTGGCGCCTGGACCCGGACAATTTCTATCGCCCGCGTGCGCTGTACCGCACCGATCCGGATGACGCTGCCACGCTGGACATGTATGCGCAGATCCAGGCGCAGGGCGTGCGCGCCATCAACCACAGCTGGGGCATCTCCACCCGCAACATGACCGCCGCCGCGCTGGACGCGCAGTATGCGGCGATCGGTGATGGCTACGACGTGTACGGCAGCATTTATGCCGGCAGCGGCGACAAGCCCGGCTCCACGCTGATCCAGGTCTGGTCGGCCGGCAACGGCAGTGGTGCGGTGGCCGGCATCACCGCGTCGATGCCGCGCTGGAAGCCGGAAATCGAACCCTACTGGCTGGCGGTGGCCAATGTGCGCCGGCCCAATGCCGCCGCCGGCGAAACCGACTACGTGATCGACGGCAGCTCCAGCATCTGCGGTGTCGCCGCCAACTGGTGCATCTCCGCCCCGGGCACCGACATCCTCAGCACCATCGTGTCCGGCGAGATCAAGGGCCGCATCGAGAACACCTCGGCGTACGTGCGGCTGATCATCGACAGCGAGAACACCCAGTACACCTACGGCACCAAGACCGGCACGTCGATGGCCGCACCACACATCACCGGCGCCCTCGGCCTGTTGATGGAGCGCTTCCCGTACCTGGACAACGCCCAGGTGCGCGATGTGCTGCTGACCACCGCGCGCGATCTGGGTGCGGCAGGCATCGACCCCATCTACGGTTGGGGCATGGTCGACCTGCGCAAGGCCATCGAAGGCTATGGATCGCTGCGGGTGGATACCAACGTGGTGATGAACCAGAGGGCCGGCGGCCTGAAGGTGTGGGAGGGCGATGCATGGGATGACTGGACCAACGCCATCGGCGGCCCCGGCAAGCTGACCAAATCCGGCATCGGCTGGCTGCGCCTGAGCGGCGACAACACCTTCAACGGTGCTGTACTGCGCGAGGGCACCCTGGAGTTGAACGGCAGCAACGCGCTCACGTCGGCGGTCGACGTGCAGGGTGGCCAGTTCCTGCTCAACGGCAGCCTGGTCTCCACCGCGCTCACCACCCACGGCGGCGTCAGCACGGTCAGCGCCAGCGGCGTGCTGAAGAACAGCAACCTGACGGTCGACGGCGGCGTGGTGTCCTTCAACGGCACGCAGACCGGTGGCACCACCACGGTCGGCGCCAACGGCCTACTGAAGGGCGTCGGCACGCTGGGCAGCACCCGCGTCGATGGCACCATCGCCCCCGGCAACTCCATCGGCACGCTCACCATCAACGGCAACTACGTGCAGGGTGCGAGCGGCGTGTTTGCCGCCGAACTGGCCCCGGGCGGGCGCAGCGACCAGCTGCACGTGACCGGCACCGCGACCCTCGGCGGCACCCTGGTGGCGTTGCCGGAGCCGGGCACCTACTACCTGGGCGAGCAGTTCAACTTCATCCGCGCCGACGGCGGCGTCAGCGGCCAGTTCGCCAGGACCGACTTCAGCGCCTTCTCGCCGTTCCTGCAGTTCAGCCTGGCCTACGGTGCCAACGGCGCCCGCATCGACGTCGCACGCGGTGCGCTGCTGGCCAGCGCGGCCAGTACGCCGAACCAACGCGCGGTCGCCGCGGCCGCCGACGTGCTGGCGATCAACCAGGGCCTGCCCAAGCCGCTCACCCAGCTGTTCCCGCAGCAGGTCGGCGGCGTGCTCGATGGCATCGGTGGCGAACTGCACGCTGCCACCGCGCTGGCCCTGGTCGAAGGCAGCCGCCACGTCCGTGATGCCGCGTTGTCGCCCCGCGCGGGCGCGGCGGCACCCGGTGCGGAGCCGGGCGACGCCACCGGTGCATGGGTGCAGGCCATCGGCGGCAACGGCAAGCTGGATGGCAATTCCAACACCGCGCGCACCGACACCAACAGCAACGGCGTGCTGGTCGGCGTCGACCGCGAGTTCGGCGGCTGGCAGATCGGCGTATTGGCCGGCACTGGCCGCACCGACGTGAAGCAGCAGGAGCGTCGCGCCCGGTCGAAGATCGACAACACCCATTTCGGTGCCTACGCCAGCCACAACTGGGGCGGTTTCGGCCTGCGTGGTGGCGTCGCATGGAGCCGCAACGAAGTGAAGAGCAACCGCGACGTGGCCTTTGCCGGCTTCAGCGACAGCCTGAGCGCGCGCTACAACGCACACACCCGCCAGGCCTTCATCGAGGCGGGCTACCGCTTCGGCGGTGCCGAGGGTGGCCTGGAGCCGTACCTGCAGGTCGCACGCGTGGAGGTGGACCTCAAGCAGATCGACGAGCGCGGCGGTGCGGCGGCACTGCACGGCAAGGTGGATGACACCGGCACCACGGTCGCCACCGCCGGCGTGCGCTTCGACAAGGGCCTGAAGGCATCGTTCCAGCAGGACAGCTGGCTGCACCTGCGCGGTGGCGTGGGCTATCGCCGGGCCTCGGGTGACCGCAGCCAGGTAGCCAACCTCGCCTTCGCCAACAGCACCACGACGTTCGCGGTCGAGGGTGCACCGATTGCCGACAATGCGGTCGTGGCCGAGTTGGGCCTGTCGGCCTGGCTGACCCCGCGGCAGCAGCTGGAACTGGGCTACAGCGGCCAGTTCGGCAGCGAAAGCCGCGATCACGGTGCCAATGCCCGCTGGTCGATCCGCTTCTAGTCACGTGCCCGGTTAGTCACGTGCTCTCTTGACGGGTTGGGGCGGCCTCGCGGCCGCCCCTTTTTTATGCGCGTCCCCCTGGACAAAGGTGGCCGGGGCAGAACACTGCCCCGGCCGCGGCGGCCCCGGGGAGAAGGCCGCCTTCAAGCGTCAGGCTGCCTTCATCGCGTGCTTGCGCGCGCGCATGACGTTGTGGCATTCCTGCACGTCCGGCAGCAGCTGGGTCACTTCCTGGCGCACGGCCGGCGGCAGATCGTTCTCCTTCAGCACGTCCTTGAACGCGCCGAGCAGGCGATCTTCGGATTCTTCCAGCTCGGCCACGTAGCCGTAGTTGGTATCACCGAAGGCAGCGCGCACCTTGCCGTAGAACTGCTGCATCGAGCCGACGACAGTACCGTGCTCGGCCGGCTTGCCACCGCTGGCAGCGACCGAGCCGCTCAGTGCAGCGACGATGCGGCCCTTGACGCCAGCAATGCGGGTGAACAGTGCCGACAGCTCGGCATCCTTCACCTTGGTCGCGGCTTCTTCATAGAAGGACTTGCCATCACGGGCGATCTCGATCAGGTCGTTGAGGCGATGTTCGATGGTGGACTGGGTGCTCATGTCATTGCTCCTGTGTAGTCGATTCCGTGGGAGAGAGGCAGCCGTGAGTGCTGCCTGCGGGACCACTGTGGACAGGCCCATGTGCTTCGTGGGTGAGCATTGATTGATGCATGCATCACCTCGCCCAACCCGCACTGACCGCTTCACGCCACGGTGGTGTCGCGTTCACGCAGACGTGTCTGCGCGGGCTTCACCAGGGGATGAAGAGAATGACCAGAACGATGACGAGCACCGCAGCGAGCGCTGCCATCAGCACATTTCGCTGGCGCCAGCTGGGCTTCGGTTTTCCTGGGGTATTCATGGATGCACACCTGTTTCTGCGGATGACCCCGCCAGCGTGATGGATCTGAATCAGTGCCCGCGTAGAGGGCACGTGCATGCGACGTGCACGCGCCGGAGCGTATGTCGATTCCAGGCGCTGTCGTTCGTCGGAACACTGGAAGCCAGGCCCGTCGGCCTGCAGGAGCCTCCCGATGTGTCCCATCCTCACTGCCTTCGCCACCTCACCCGATCGCGGCCAGGGCCTGGCCCGCGACATGCGCGTGCGCTGGGCGCTGGAAGAACTGGGCGTGGCCTACGACGTGCAGCTGCTGACCTTTGCCGAGATGAAGCAGCCCGCCCACCTCGAAAGGAATCCATTTGGGCAGATTCCCACCTGGCAGGACGGCGGCCAGGTCCTGTTCGAATCCGGCGCCATCGTCCTGCACCTGGCCGAACAGTACCCGGGCCTGTTGCCGCGCGATCCGGATGCGCGCATGCGCGCGATCATGTGGATGTTCGCCGCGCTGAACACGGTGGAGCCGCCGGTTGTTGAGCGCTCGATGGCCTGGGTACTGGAGCGCGAGCAGCCCTGGTACGCGCAGCGGCTACCGATGCTCGATGAGCGGGTGCGGACGCGGCTGGCGCAGTTGTCCGCAGCGCTGGGCGATTCCGCCTGGCTGGACGGCGGATTCAGCGCGGGCGACCTGATGATGGCTGCGGTACTGCTGCGGCTGAAGAGCAGCGGCCTGCTCGATGAATTCCCGCAGGTGAGCGGCTACGTGGACCGGACAAAGCAGCGCCCGGCCTACCAGCGCGCGTTCGCCGCGCAGCGGGCGGTGTTCCAGAACGGATAGTTCCGCGCACGGCGTGGAAACACTCAGCGCGGCCTGGGCCGGGAGGCGGCCTGCACCAGCATCAGCTGCGCCACCAGGATCAGCATCGCGCACCCGGACAACAGCCACGGATCGATGTACCACTGCGCGTTGAAGCTGAACTCTCCGGCAGAGATGCGCTTCCAGCCGTTGAAGTGCTGCATGGCGGCCACCACAAACGCGAAGCCGCCTGAGGTGTACGCAAGCCAAGGCACGATGAGGCCGCCTGGCCGCGCGAACAGCATCAACAGCCCGAGCACGCCGATCACCGTGCGCTGCACGCGGCAGTAGGGGCAGACATAGGCCAGGCCGCTCCATTCCACCGACCAGGCCAGCAGGCTGACCAGCACCGACAGGCCTGCGGCAAGGTACAGCCACTTCGGCGTGATCGTCATGCTGCCGCTGTATGCCATCGCCTGCTCCTTCGTTCAAAGACCCGGGCAGGGTAACAGCGCCACCGGGTCAATCCTTCTTGAAGACCGTGCGCTTGCCGATCGGGCTGCTCTTGCGCGCCGTCGGCTTGGCCAGGCCCGGAATGAGGAAGTCGGTCACCTTGTGGCCCTTCTGGACCTTGGCGGCCAGCCAGCGCGGCATGCGCCCACGGCCGGACCAGGTGAGCCGCTTGTACTCCGGGTCGCGGTACTTGGCCGCCACTTTGCCGGTCCTGCGCCGTGCCGGCTTCCGGCGCGGGGCGGCCTCTTCGATGGCCTCTGCGCCGAACAGCTCCTCGAGGGTGTAGCCCGCTTCGGCCGCTGCGGCCCTCAGCAGGCGGCGTACCGCACTGGCCGGGCGGCGGTTGGAAATCAGCTGTTTCCGCTGTTCAGCGGCAACCACCAGGGCGCCCAGCTCGCGAAGGCTGAGCGATTCAATATCAATCGTCATGCGAGAAAGGTCTACCGCGCCGCGGCGGCTGTCAAGGCATCCTGATGGCCGGGCATACACACAGGCTTCACCGCCGCTGGGCTCCGATCGCCATCGCACGCCATCTCCGAGGACATCGACGTGAGCACCTCATCGCATTCGCTCGCCTACCTGCTTGCACGCCTGCTGCTGATGGCGCTGTTCCTGGTCTCCGGCATCGGCAAGCTCGGCGACCCCGGTGCCACCCAGGGCTACATGGAAGCGATGGGCGTGCCGGGCATCCTGCTGTGGCCGACCATCGCCTTCGAGATCGGCAGCGGGCTCTGCATCCTGCTCGGCTTCCAGACCCGCCTGGTGTCGGTGGTGCTGGTGGTCTTCAGCCTGGTGACTGCTTTCATCTTCCACCACAACGTCGCCGACCCGACCCAGCAGATCATGTTCCTGAAGAACCTGGGGCTGGCCGGTGGATTCCTGCTGCTGGCCTGCACCGGGGCCGGGCGTTACAGCATTGATGGGCGCGGGCGGCGCGGCTAGGCGCTGATCCGACGCCTGCGCGCTAGCGGCGGAGCTCCGCCTCGGGCGCCAGCGTGTGGATCACCTTGCCCTGCGCGTCGAGGAACTCGATTGCACCATAGCCTTCGGCGGTGACCGTCAGGCGCAGGCGCGTGCGGTCTGACCTGTCGTTCAGGGCAATGGCCGGCGTGCCATCAGCGCCAACCACCAGGCCGATGCGCGTGGGCGCCTGCACGCCGGGAATCAGCTTGTTGCCCAATGCAGGTTCACGGATCAGCTTCGGTGCCTGGTTGATCGAAAAGCTCACCGCGCCGTCCGGTGATACCCGCCAACCGATCGCGTCCATCGCCGGATGATCCAGCGCCAGCACCGCCATCCCACCGTCGACATCGGCGGTGCCGAAGCCACCGCGCTCGCTGCCTTTGTCGTCGTACAGCACCATCCCGGCCACGTTGAACGCGCGCTTGTACTGCAGGCCATCGATGATCGGCGCCGGTGTCCTGCCGGACAACGTCATGCGGATCACGCCCGTGTCGTCGACGATATCGATCCGCCGCGCGGTGATGCGTTCGTGGTCCGGCGTTTCCACGCGTGTCTGCGGTGCCTTGTCGACGATCAGGCGCTGCAGGGTTTCAACAGAAGGGCGCCTGGGTGAATCGGAAGGCTCTTCAGCCCCGACAGGCATAGCGGCGAGGGTGGTCAGGACGACGAACGTGCAGGCACTGCGCTTCATGCTGGCTCCTGGTCGGACGGATCGGCGGAAGCCGCATCATGCCACTCTTCCGAAGGATGCTCCGACGAGTGCAGAGTGCTCTGGCGAGCAGAGGCCCACACTCCATCATTGGAAGCAAGCCCCCGGCGCTGCATGCATTCTTAATTCTTCAGATTTCCGTCAAGCACCCTGCGTCCCGTACTGGCCGCAAAGCAGCATGATGAGCGCCCCATTCAAGTCAGGGCGCTCGTTCATCTTCATGCGTGACATCGGACAGTTCTACGTAACCAGCGTCGAGGGAGTGACGCGCGCGGACGGCACACTCCTGCAGGTCACTCGAATCGATTGCGCCTGCATCAAGTGCTCGTGGCAGTTCAGGGCGATCCCCAATCATGGACTGGTCGATCTTGATGGGGCAGCGGCCCTCAGTTGCCCAACCTGCGGCAATCACCAGTCAGTCAGCCGGGCACGGCTCGAAGAGCTCAATCGACGCAACGGCGAATAGCCAGCGCTTGGACCTTCCATCAACATCGCACCGACGCTGCCGATACCTGTTCGGCGCTAGCCTTCAGTCAACCGATATTTGCCGGCCTTCCCATGAGTCATACCGGACTGTTTCAGATCACCAACCTGACGTACAAAGCCGGAGAGCATGGCACTCTGGCGCGGGCACTGCAGATCGTAGCGACGTGCACGGCCTGCGGCGCTACGAGCGTGTGGGGCGAAGATGAGATGGAACATGTCGCCGGGGGAACCGTGCTGGCCTGCCGCAACTGTGGCGTCCGCCAGGCCATCAGCAACGCGCGTCTTTCAAGCAGCCCATCCGACATCCGTCATCCGCGCCGCTGAATGGCACGCGGTTCGTATCGCGTAGCGCGCCAGCAGACGCAGGCGTTCACTCGCCTTTTACAACGCGTCGCCACCTCCGGCGAAGAAGCACCCGGATGCATCTGCCTGCATCCAAGCACCGCGCCCCCGCGTATGTAGGATGCCCGCGCCTTGCGGGCCTCCCATAGAGGAACGCGCCGTGAAAGCTCTTCAGCGGATAGCCGCCACCGTCAGCTTCGCCGTACTCGTTTCAGCCACTTCACTGAGCTTCGCCGCCAACACCGTGATGGTGGGCGGAGCGGAAATGTATCCCAGCAAGACCATTGTCCAGAACGCCATCAACTCCAAGGACCACACCACCCTGGTCGCCGCGGTCAAGGCAGCCGGGCTGGTCGATACCCTCAATGGTGCTGGCCCCTTCACCGTTTTCGCACCCACCAATGCAGCCTTCGGCAAGTTGCCCGCAGGCACGGTCGATACGCTGGTAAAGCCTGAAAACAAGGCGCAATTGACCAAGATCCTGACCTACCACGTGGTACCGGGCAACTACAGCTCCGCGCAGCTGATGGCCGATGCCAGGAAGCACGGCGGCAAGGCGATTCTGAAGACCGTTGAAGGTGAGTCGCTCACCATCGCGTTGCATGACGGCAAGCTGTGGGTCATTGATGCCAAGGGTGGCAAGGCTGGAATCAGCATTGCCGATGTCGGCCAGTCCAATGGCGTGATCCACGTGATCGACACGGTGTTGATGCCGAAGTAACCACGACTGTATCCGCGGCAGTCGCGTACGGCGGCTGCCGCTGTTGTGAGAGAAGACCCGGCTATGGACGGCCGCACCCTTTGACCGGTAGCGATGGTCGTTGCCCCCGATTGTTGAAGCCTGCCACGATCACTCGGTCCAGGCGGTCGTGGAGCATCTGCCGGCTGTAGAACGGTCGCCAGATCGGCAACGTCCACTGAATGCGTCCAGCAATGGCGACTCACCGCGAGATGGGGTGAGGGGTTGCCCGGGCGCGAGAGGTCAGGATGGCCTGACTTCCCTGCATACCAGTTCCGCCAATTCGCGGCACGCGAAAAACAGGCCCTCAACAACCCCTTCATCCAGATGGCGGTCGGGCGTGGCCGTGGATTCGCAGCGACTGGCCGCATGCAGCATCTCCACTGCGGTCAGCATGCCCACCGCCGCGCGGTCGATCCTGGCCAAGGACTGACGGCGGCCGTCTGACAGGTTCTCTTCCGGCCACAGCATGCCATCGGACCCTTCGCCATCGCGGATGCGCTTCAGGCAGCCCTGGAAGGTGCTGAGGTCAAAGGCGGGGTTGTCGTCGTCGTTGGTGGGTTCATCGACGGGGAATGGCGGAATCTTGCGAGTGGTCATGGCGTCGGCTTCCGTGGCTGTACTTGACACTGCCACCGCGCGGAAGTCCGCGACCATGGAGACAGCTTCACGGAGCGCCTGTCTAGTTTCAGGCTTCGTCCAGTCGATCTCGTATACCGAACGCGGCAGACTCTGCCGGCCCTCCGGGTCCGTGAACTTATAGGGATTCCCATTGGCATACCGATACCGGTTGAAGTGCCCCACAGGCTGGTCATACGCCGTCACCGGATCGACCGACAGGAACACACCCAACTGCGGATCCATATACCGCTGCTTTTAGTTGACGTACGGGGCTGGGACTACCCATAACGGCACCGCTGTCCACAGATTCAAGCCACCAATACATCGACGACTGGAAACGCGAAGAATTTGAGATAGGGGGCTGGCTCAATACTGAAATCAGCCGACTCCACCCTCCAATTGTTTGGATCCCCTAAGAAAATCGCACCTCGGCGACCGTACAATTCATCGCGCAGCAGACGATCAAGGCCATCCATGTCTGCGTCAGCGAGAAAGCGCTCAATCATTCGCTTCTCCTTCGCAAGAATATTGATCACGAAGTAGACCCTATCCTGCAAGGGCTTACTGAAGTCTGCCTCCACGCAGATTGCGTATAGGTATCGACCACCATCTTCCATCACTTGCTGCAACTCACCGTCGTACCATTCCACAAGCAATTCGATCTTCATTTGTAAACCTCATTAAACTTCTGAGCCACTTTCTCCGTTACTGGCTTGGGGAGTTCCACAGTATGGTGGTTCGGATTGTTCCCGGTTTGAGGTGTATTGAACGCGCTCTTTGCCTCCGCCTGATCGGCAACCCGGTTTTTGAGTCTATCTGCCGCACTCACCCTCTCCTGCGCTTTGACCGAAACCCCATGCGGGAACCCGGCCTTCTCCGCCTTGACGGCTTGAGCTGCAAGCGATTCAGCGCTCTCTGCGCCCTTTCCAAATCGGACAAAGAACCCTGCCGCCTTGACTCCGCTCTTTCCACCCGGAGCACGAGACATCACCGCGCCCACAATCATGCCCTTGAAATCGCCATTCAAGGCGTCTGCGACAGTCCCCAACGGGCTTCCGATCGTGTTCAGGACCCGACTTGGCTCCCCTTTCCACGCCTGTTCAAACTCAGCCTCCGTCATGCACGCCCCCGTGCTTGTATAGCAGCGGCCGTCAGGGTCCTTGAACCTGTATGGGTTGCTCGCAGCGTAACGATAGCGATTGAACATTCCGACAGGATTCTCGTGAGCCGTCACCGGGTCCACAGATAGGAACATCCCCAGCAGCGGATCCATGTACCGCTGCTGCATCTGCACCAGCCCGGTCTCACCATCCATCACATGCCCGGTGTACCCAGGGCCATCCACCACCTTGCCGATGGGCGCGCCATACGGCTCGTAATGAGTACGCTCGATCACGTTGCCGGAAGCATCCGTACTGGCAACCGGGCTTCCCAGCGCATCGGTGTGCAGGTAGGTGATCTTGGCCTCTGCGTCACCGTAGTCGCGGCGCGCGATCAGGCTGCCGGCCAGATGGACGTACTCATGCCACAGTCCCTTTCGTTCATCGCGCTGGAATACCAGCCTGCCGTCCTGAGAGTACTGGGAAAGTACATTTCCCTTAGTAGGCGAGTATGCAAGGATCCGCCTGCCCAGCGCGTCGTAGCGATAGGTCTCTTTGCCAGTCACCTCGCGCAACCGATTGCCGAAGTCGAAGCTGTGGTTGAGGCCATTCTTCAACTTAAGGTTGCCCTGCACGTCATAGCTCAGGCCGATGAGCGTGTTGCCCGCACCATCCCGCACATTGGTAAGGCGGTTGTGCGCGTCGTACCAGTAGCGATGGTCTTTGACACTTGGTCGCGGGCCTGAACAAGTGACAGATGTTCGACCGAACCTAAGGTACGACGCCTACCGTGCGCCCAGGTCACGATCCAAGCCTTGTGCACAGAGGGGGGGCTGCTCGCGAAGAATCAGGTCGCGAACCTGAGCATACCCAAGCTCATAGGGGTCATCTCGTGGCTCTTCAGTGACTTACTCAATCATGCCGGTCATAGCAAGCGCACCTACACTAACCTTTGCCCCAGAAAGCATGTCCTCTCACACCCTCTGCCTGGTAATGCGGAAGCCCCTCCCTTCCACCATCCAATTCATGGCCGACTTGCGACCTGCCTTCAGTCAGCGACCACGTTTTACTGCGCCCCATCCCGGCACGGTTCCCTTAGCGCCATTGACAGCAGAAGACTGCACTTGGCTCGTGAAGCTAGTCCTGATCCCCAACGATGGATCCAACCCTATGGCCTGCCAATTACGCAGCCCGGGTCTAGATCATTCATCATCCAAGCAGTATTTATTCCTGAGTATCCTCCGAGCCACCGTAGTTCCGCCACGATAAAATTCACCCACCCTCGCCCTCCATTATATACCTAAGATTCCTAAATTCGGCCACACACTCCGGAACACCTTCCGACAGATCGTCAAAGAAGAATTCCCTATGAAATAAATCTGGCCACATGAACACCCCATCAAACCGCTTCTCAATGCGCCATTCTTTCGGCATGGACCCATCAATAACATCAAATATGCCGATTGGCGCAGAAGTCAGATTCCCATAGTCATCGATTACCTTGCAGACGAGCGTCCCGCCCCTGTAAATGCTCGACTCCCTATGGAGACTAAGTCCGAATACCGTGTACTCATTCCCAGCACCCAGGAACAGCGTCGACTTTACTCTCCCTTCCGCGCCAAGCCCGGCAAGAATATCAACCCAATTGCTGACGACTTTTACTCGCATCAGTCTATCTCCCTTCTTCAATCAACTTTGTTTTTGGCTCAACGACTTGTCCGGTCGCCTGATTCTGATATGCATGAGTAGAGAATTGCTGCCCATCTGGCGCCTTGTGCGACGAGCTTGATACCTTGACCCAATCAGAGGCACTTCCTCCATGAACAGCACTGAGGCGCGGCGAATCCCGCAAAAGAACTCCACTCTGCCCGCCAGCGATGACCTCTCCCTTTCCTGACATCAGCTCGCCAAGCTGCTGCTCACTACCAAGCTGTTTACTCAGCTTCACGCCACTTGCAGCTCGGTCAACTCCTTTTATCAGCTTTGCGGCACCATCACCAAGTGGACCGGCCACACCCAACATAGCGGCCCCGATACTGACAAGCGAGGGATTGTTATAGGCATCAACAAAACCCTTCGCATCGCCAAATATCGGCATAAAGTCAACCATTACTCCCACTTGCTCCTTAGTAAGAGTTGTGCCACTGGTATTCATCCCATACTTCAGCTCGGCCCGGTACATTGCCGAGTAGGCTGCACCACTCTCCCGCCCATCCGGATCCGTGAACTTGTAGGGATTCCCATTGGCATACCGATACCGATTGAACTGCCCAACCGGCTGCTCATACGCCGTCACCGGGTCCACCGACAAGAACACCCCCAACTGCGGATCCATGTACCGCTGCTGCATCTGCACCAGCCCGGTCTCACCATCCATCACATGCCCGGTGTACCCAGGGCCATCCACCACCTTGCCGATCGGCGCGCCGTACGGCTCGTAATGAGTACGCTCGATCACGTTGCCGGAAGCATCCGTACTGGCAACCGGGCTTCCCAGCGCATCGGTGTGCAGGTAGGTGATCTTGGCGTCGGCGCCTGCGTAGTCCCGGCGAGCGATCAGGCTGCCGGCCAGATGAACGTACTCGCGCCCCAGCCCCTTGCGGCCATCACTCTGGAATACCAGCCGACCGTCCTGTGCGTACTGCGAAAGCACCACTCCCAGTCCTGGGGCGGAGGCAAGGATGCGGCGCCCCAGCGCGTCGTAGCGATAGGTCTCTTTACCAGTCACCTCGCGCAGTCGATTGCCGAAGTCGAAGCTGTGGTTGAGGCCATTCTTCAGCTTCAGGTTGCCCTGCACGTCATAGCTCAGGCCGATAAGCGTGTTGCCCACACCATCCCGCACATTGGTAAGGCGGTTGTGCGCGTCGTACCAGTAGCGATGGTCTTTGACACCCGGCAGCATCCAGCTGGTCAGGTTGTCCAGCGTGTCATAGCTGAACCGGTGCCAGGAATCACCGCCAAAGTTGTTGGAGCCTGCCGCGATCAGTCGATCCAGACCGTCATAGAGCATGTGCCGGTTGTAGAACGCTCCCAGTGCCAGGTCATAGATGTCGCTGACATTGCCGTTCCGATCAAATCGCGTATCAAAGTCGAGAACACCCGAATCGGTGGTCCGCGAAGGCAATTGACGCTCGTTCTGCTGCATCGTGTGCACGATGCCGTTGCCATAGGTGAATTGCTTGATGCCGCCATTCGCGTAGTAGCGAACGTCGGTAGCGAAGTTCCCGACCCGTGTAGCCTGGCCCAGCGCATCCGGCGCGTAGTCGACCGTCAGCCCGCTCGGCCAGGTCTGCCCGGAAGGGTGGCCATTGGCGTTGTAGCTGTAGATGATGGGCCAATCGTTCCAATCAGGCTGAGACACCCTTTCCACTGTCAACAGGCGGCGCTTGTTGTAGAAATAGTGATTGGACGCCGTCGTGGCGCCAGAATCGTTCCGGACCAACAATCGCGACGGGAGCCCATCCGGCGTATACGTCCAACTCGTATTGCCGTTTCCGTCGGGGAACCGCAGATAGGTTGGCCGATTCCGCGCGTCATACTCGCGATAGACGGCGCGACCGCTGCTGCTGATGGCCTCGGTATTGCAGGTCAGTGGCGATGGAGAATCGACCCCGGATGCCGACCAGATCAGATTGCCGGCGCCGTCGTAATCCATCAGGGTGCTGCCGGTTTCCGGCTCGATCGTCTTGCACAGCTGCTGGCTGGGCGAATAGACATAGCGGCGAGCCACCGTCTGGCTGCCATTGGCATTGCCGCGGGCGATGATCAATGGCTTGTTGAAGACATCCCGGGCGATATTCATCACCGCCCCCTCCGGCATCTGGATCGACACCGGGTGCTCATAGGACGGCGCATCGAACATCTGGAACCGGGTCTGCGTCACCTGCCCCCTGGGGTTGGTCACGCGCATCTGCCCACCTGGCAGATACTCGGTGAGGGTGGACAGCAGACCATGTTCGCTGTCCTGCGAACTTGAGGTCAGCCGCCCCAGGGCGTCGTACTCCTTCCAGGTCCCCTTCCAGGGAACCGGGAAGTCTGAAACCGGATACGACGAGAATGTCTGCCGCCCCTGGGCATCGTAGGCAAACAACTGCAGGCGCTGCGTGGCGGCTTGATTGCCCGCATCGAACTCCTGGGTCAGCATCGGCCGCAGCAACGCATCGAAGTAGGTGATCTTGCGTGCGTTGCCCGTGGCCGTTGTCTGCCGCCAATGACCCGGAGGAATACCGTACTCATTAAGCGGCACCCACTCGAGTGCCTGCCTCTTTGCATTCCAGGCGACGCTGTCATCGCTGGGATACTCGACGCGTGTCAGCCGCCCCATCGCGTCATATTCGTACTGGGTGAGGTAGTCATTCTCGTCGGCGACGGCGGTAATCCAGCCAGAATCGTTGACGGCGGCCCGGGTCACCGTGCCGTCGGCATGGCTTATCCATTGTGGAATTCCCAGCTTCCATCGCTCCAACGTGGTCGTGTTGCCATTGCCATCCTTGACCGACGCGACATTGCCATCGGCGTGATAGCCCAGCCGGTGGATAAGCCTTCCAAAACTTCGCTGCTCAACCAACTGCGCCTTCGCAGTGTAGGTGTTCTGGGCTTCGACCAGACCTGTGTCGCTGTTGGTCCGGCTGGCAGGCAGGCCAAGGATCCAGCCACTGGTGTCGTTGTAGTAAGTGGTGACATCAGTCCGACTTCCCCCGTGCGAGCTGCTGCGGGTCACGCTCGCCGGGCGCCCATAGCTATCAAAGGAGTTGGCCTGCCAGGTCATCGTCACACCATCCCGCGTGACCTGACGTCGTTGCAGCGGCCTTAGCAGTGCCGAGCTGCCGTCGTTACCTCCCCACGTCCAGCCGTAGCGATCGGGAAAGGGCATCGAAGGCATCTGCGCATCTGAAACATACGTCAGTTCTTCGGTCTCGAGCACCGTTCCTGCCGCATTGCCGGCACGCCGGCCAAGAAGCTTCCCATCATTGAACCGGAAAACAATTCCGTAGATCTCTTCGACCCAGCTTCCGTCAGGCTGCGTGATTCTCACCGCCTTGGACTGGGTGCAGGTGCTGCAGTAGGGATAGTTCCCCGCCCAGTAGTCCTGATAATCCCCCTTGTCCGTATACGTCCAGCGCATGGGAGCAATACCCGGACCTTCAATGGTCTTCTCCGTCAGACCAAAGTTCTCAAAGTAGTTGGCAATCGCGAGATACTGAATCATCTGACCATCGCGCGCCTCTTTGATGCAGTAGCTCGCCGGAACTCCTGCACGATAGCGTCGCCCATTCCGGAAGGAGAACGTACCGATCGCACCAGATGGATGCTTCATCTGAAGGGTGTAGATCTTGTCCCGAAAAGGCGGACTGCCACACCCCTGCGACGGGTCCTCCGGCCAGTTCTCATAGGCGATACGCATGTCGGAGAGATGGTTGATCTCCCACCAGGCACCGTCCGGCTGGGTAACCCGCTGCAGCGAGTTTCCTGCATATCCGTAAGTCCAGGTGCGGCCATTTGCCGAGGCGCTCTGCAGGCGATTTCCTACATAATTCAACAAGATCGAGCGCCCATCGCTGGACGTGATGTTGGTCGGATAGCCGTTCCCGTTATAGCTGATGCTGACACTGTTACCAAAGCGATCTTCGATTCGACTTGCCAGCAGATAGATCTCTACGCGCGCTTGGGCAGAGTTGGCGCCGATGGATCCCATCAGACCCACAGCGCGCTGCGTGCCAATATTAAAGGTGTACTTGATGCCCGATGTGGTCTGCAGAATGAAGCCCTCGCCCTCCAGACCGGCGATCATCGGCGTGCAACTGACGGTGTCCATCGCACTGGTGGTCCAGCTCCAGTTTTCGCTCTGACGACTGACTGGCTTGAGGCCGGCAGGTGGGTCACCCATCAGCGACCGCGCGCCCTCCCCGGGAAGATTGACGGTATAGCCAGACCAGATGTCTTCAATGCGGACTGTCGGCGGCGTATAGGGAATGAAGTTGGTGCTACAGCGCGGATCTTTCCGAGAACCTCGATAGGTCCATCCATACTGGGAATCGAATACGCCGGAGATGAAAGGTACATCGATGCTCCAGTCACCCGCACCACCATAGATCAATGGCGGCGAACCGTTGTCGGGAATGGGCCTCACATTCAATCGGCGTTCTAGCCGTACCGGTAGCAAGTTGTTACCTGCCAAGTCGATATCGGTCTGCTTGAAGTATCCGCTCTGGTCGTACACATTGATCGAGTCACCGAAGAGCTCTGATGTCAGTGGACCGACCTGCTCAGCCGAGTTGAGCTTCTTGTCGTACTCTTGATAGGGCTGCTGAACTACCTGCTGCGCCCGCGCGGCGAAGCAGAGCCCAAATAGAAGTGCGAGCACCGCGCATCCACTCGCACGCGGGCCGACCGCGACGTTCCTTGTTTCGATCCGCATTTCCGCCCCCTGATTGTTGAGAGCGACTTTTTCACAGCAAGCCAGGATCCGTCAAATAAGAATTCATCTCACCTCTGAAATGATCATGGCTTATTGGCTCATTTGGTTTCCTCTGCTTGTCTCGTGCTACTAGATCTATGAGGGGCCGCCCCAACGCACACGCGTACTGGTCGCAGAATCCCGGGCGGCAGTTTCCGCACAGCCTGACCCGCCGGGCATGTTCATAGGCTACAAGTACTCCTCAGAGCGCAGTGGACACAGGGCCGGCTAGCTTGGGCATCCAAGCAGGGCACCTCTTCATGCAGAACTGATGAGGTAGCTCCAAGTCGATTGTGGAAGGCTGCATGGCCTAGGCGGCATTCAGAAGCACGTGCAGCGGCGCCCATTCCAACTGAGACCGCGTAATTCCGACGATGTTGGACGCCCTCTGGACTTCGCCGGACGTCAATGTGGTGGGCCCACCAGGATTCGAACCTGGAACCAAGGGATTATGAGTCCCCTGCTCTAACCGTTGAGCTATAGGCCCTGCGCAGCGTCACAGTGTAGTGGAGGCCGCGCTCGATCGGCTACCCGGCGGCGGCAAACGCCTCCGAAACACGCCCCAGCCGCCTCTCCGCTGCTTCCGCGAGCCATACCTGCCGCCTCAGGTATGCCTGGAACAACGCGACCATCCTTCTGACTTCCTCCAGTCCCTGTTGGTTGTCGCCACTGAAGCCGGCAAGCAATCCGGCCTCCGACAGCGTCAGCAGCGCATACGTTGTACGGCGTGCAAACCCCAACCGATCCTCGCACTCATCCCGCATCACCTCATCCCAGTCCAGCAGCGGCGGGAAATCGGCTCGTACGGGCTCAGGCAAATCGTGCTCCACATCATTCATGGCGTGACTCCAGATGCATGACGAATCAATGCCGCAGGCCGTGCGAGTTGCACGTGACCTGCCGCGCGCTTGCATCGGCGCCGGTGATGACCGGCCCGCCTACGGGATGTGTTGAGCATCTGCGCGATCAGCGTGCGACCGTCGCAGGAAGAATTCAAACGGCAGATGCGACATCGGCAAGAGCCGTCGGGCATGTCCCGGCACCCACCAAAGAAAAACCCCGCACCAGGCGGGGTTTCTCTCAACGCTTCAACAGCCGCTGGAAATCAATCGATATCCAGGAAGCTGCGCAGCTGCTCCGAGCGGCTCGGGTGACGCAGCTTGCGCAGGGCCTTCGCTTCGATCTGGCGGATGCGCTCGCGGGTCACGTCGAACTGCTTGCCGACCTCTTCCAGCGTGTGGTCGGTGTTCATGTCGATGCCGAAGCGCATGCGCAGCACCTTGGCTTCCCTCGGGGTGAGGCCGGCCAGCACGTCGCGCACGGTTTCAGACAGGTTGATGTTGGTGGTGTTCTCGATCGGGGACTCCACATTGGTGTCCTCGATGAAGTCGCCCAGATGGGAATCCTCGTCGTCGCCGATCGGGGTTTCCATCGAGATCGGCTCCTTGGCGATCTTCATCACCTTGCGGATCTTGTCTTCCGGCATGTCCATTTCCTTGGCCAGCTCCTCCGGCGTGGCCTCGCGGCCGTACTGCTGGAGCATCTGGCGGGAAATGCGGTTCAACTTGTTGATCGTCTCGATCATGTGCACCGGAATACGGATGGTGCGTGCCTGGTCGGCAATCGAGCGGGTGATCGCCTGGCGGATCCACCAGGTGGCATAGGTCGAGAACTTGTAACCGCGGCGGTACTCGAACTTGTCCACGGCCTTCATCAGGCCGATGTTGCCTTCCTGGATCAGGTCGAGGAACTGCAGGCCGCGGTTGGTGTACTTCTTGGCAATCGAGATCACCAGGCGCAGGTTGGCCTCGACCATTTCCTTCTTGGCCTTGCGCGCCTTGGCTTCACCGTAGGCCATGGCACGGCTGATTTCCTTCAGCTCTTCCAGGTCCAGCTGGGTCAGCTTCTCGATGTCGATCGTCGCCTGCTGTTCGGCGATGATCTGGTCCTTCACTTCGCGCAGCGCCGAAGACCACTTCTGCTTGCGCTTCAGTGCATCTTCCACCCATTCCAGGTTGGTCTGGTTGCCTTCCCAGGAACGGATGAAGTCCTTGCGCGGCATGCGGGCGGTAACGGTGGCCAGGTTCAGCACGCGGCGCTCATGCGACTTGATGTCGGCCATGGTGTCGCGCAGCTGCTTGGTCAGCACGTCGGTCAGCGGCAGCGGCAGCTTCAGGGTGACGAACACCGCCGACATCTCTTCGCGCAGGCGCGGCAGGTTCTTCTTGTCGCCCTTGGTCGCCGCCTTCTTGAAGGCAGTGAAGGCATCGCTCAGCGCCTGCATGCGCGCGGCGACTTCCTCCGGATCCGGACCGGTCGGTGCGGCTTCTTCCTCGCCACCCTCGACATCATCGTCCTCGTCCTCGTCGCCATCGGCGTCGGCATCGTCGCTGTCATCAGCGGCAGCCGCGGCCGGCGCCGGGGCTTCGTCCGTAAGGTCGTTGAAGCCGACGATCACTTCGGCCAGGCGCTTCTTGCCTTCCTTGTGGGCTTCATAGTCGTTCAGCAGCGACTCGACCGACACCGGGAACTGGCCCAGGGCGGCCTGCACCTGCGAAAGGCCTTCCTCGATGCGCTTGGCAATGGCGATTTCGCCTTCGCGGGTCAGCAGCTCGACGGTGCCCATTTCGCGCATGTACATGCGCACCGGGTCGGTGGTACGGCCACCTTCGGTGTCGAGCGCGCTCAGCGCGGCGGCGGCTTCTTCGGCCGCGGTGTCATCGACTTCGCGGTTACCGGTGTTGCCGTCGTTGAGAAGCAGGGTTTCCACATCCGGCGCAACTTCATGGACATCGATGCCCATGCCGTTGATCATGCCGATGATGTCTTCGATCTGTTCCGGGTCGACCATGTCGTCCGGCAGATGGTCATTGACTTCGGCGTAGGTCAGGTAGCCCTGTTCCAGGCCCTTGCTGATCAGTTGCTTGATTTCGGATTGGGCAGGACGTTCGTTGGCCATGTAGTGCTCGCGCCACCGGCTAGGGAGAAATAGGGAACGTAGCATTATACCAGCCCGGGGCCCCGCCTGCCGGGCGGTGGTCCCGCAGGCTCAGGGCCTGAGAAGGAAGGTCACGGGACCGTCATTGACCAGGCTGACGACCATATGGGCACCAAATCGGCCCGTTTCCACCCCCGGCGCGTGATTTTCACGACAGATCTCGACAAATCGATTGAACCCGCGTTCAGCCTCGTCCGGCGGCGCCGCGCTGGTGAAGCTCGGGCGCATGCCCGAGCGGGTGTCGGCAGCCAGGGTGAACTGGCTGACCAGCAGCAGGCCGCCGCCGGTGTCACGCAGCGACCGGTTCATCTTCCCGGCCTCGTCGGCGAACACCCGGTAGCCCAGCAGGCGCTCGGCCATCCGCTGCAGCTGGGCCTCGGTATCGCCGGGCTCCATGCCGACCAGCGCCAGCAGGCCGGGGCCGATCTGCCCGACCGCTTCGTCGTCGACATGCACGGCGGCCTGGCTGACACGTTGGATCAGGACGAGCATCGCGGGCTTCCGAATGAACAGGGCCGGCCACGATAGCAGCGCCCTTGGCTAAACTGGCGCCGATGAATCCGCAACGCAAAGCCCGGCTGGTCTACCGCGCCACCACCCTGTTCGCCCGCCTGCCCTGGCCGCTGCTGCGGGGCGCCGCGCGCGCCCTGGCGTGGGCGTGGATCAGTCTCAACGCCCGTGAGAGCCGCGTCACCCGGCGCAACCTGGAACTGGCCTACCCCGAACTGGATGCCGCCGCGCGCGACCACCTGCACCGCGAGCTGCTGCGCTCCACCGCGCTGCAGGCCATCGAGACCCTGCGCCTGTGGAGCCAGAAGCCGGCCGACAACCTGCGCCTGCACCTGAAGCAGCGCCATGGCGAAGCGCTGTATGACGCGGCGCTGGCCAGCGGCAAGGGCGTGATCGTGGCTGCGCCGCACTTCGGCAACTGGGAGCTGCTCAACCAGTGGCTGGCCTCGCGCGGGCAGATCGCCATCGTCTACAAGCCGCCGGAGGACGAGGCCAGCGACGCTTTCCTGCAGATCGTGCGCGGCGGCCAGAACGTGCAGCAGGTGCGCGCCGAGGGCCCGGCCGTGCGGCAGCTGTTCAAGGTGCTCAAGGACGGCGGTGCCACCGGCATCCTGCCCGACCAGCAGCCCAAGGCCGGCGATGGCGTGTTCGTGCCGTTCTTCGGCGTGCAGGCGCTGACCATGACCCTGGTCAACCGGCTGGCCGAGCGCACCGGTGCCACCGTGCTGTACGGCTGGTGCGAGCGGATCGGGCCGGACATGGAATTCGCCCTGCACATCGAGCCGACCGACCCGGCGGTGGCCGACCCGGACCCGCAGGTGGCCGCCACCGCGCTCAATGCCGGTATCGAACGCATCGCCCGCCGCGACCCCGCGCAGTACCAGTGGACGTACAAGCGCTATACGCTGCGACCGGCGGGCAGCGGCGAGGAAGATCCCTACGCTACCGAAGAGCATCCCCACTAGCGGCCGCCCCACTAGCGGCCAGCCCACTGAGCCCGACCGGTCCCTGCGACCGGCGGCCGCACCACGTTGAATACGACGCCGGCGCCCCCATAGAGACTGCGATGTCCGCCTCCCCCGGTCCTGCCATGTCTGCTTCTTCCCTGTTCGGCGATCCGGCCGCGATCCGCTGCGAACGCGCGGTGGCCGAACTGCGCGCCGGTCGCCCGGTCCTGCTGCACGATGGCCAGGGCCAACGCCTGGCGGTGATCGCGCTGGACAGTGCCACCGCCAGCAGCTTTGCCGCCTTCGCCAGCGCCGCTCGCGAGCGCCACTACCTGTTCCTGACCGCCACCCGCGCCCGCGTGCTCGGCGTGGAAGCCCCCGAAGGCGCGCGCCTGCCGCTGGCCGGCATCGCCTTCGATGCCCTGCCCTCGCTGGGCTACCTGCGCGAGCCCGGCCCGATGCCGGAGGGCTGGAGCGCCGGTGACGCCTTCGATGCCGGCGCGGTTGAACTCGCCCGCCTGGGCCTGCTGCTGCCGGCAATGGTGGCCGTGCGCCTGGACGCAGGTGACGCCACCTTCGACGGTGCCGCCGAGGTCGCCCTGTGCGACCTCGCCGAGGGCGCGGCCCATGCGGCCCACGACTACGAACTGGTGGCCCGCTCCCCGGTGCCGCTGCGCGACGTTGGCATGACCACCTTCGCGGTGTTCCGCGGCGGCGTGGCGCAACGCGACCAGGTCGCAATCATCGTCGGCGAGCCGGACCTGTCGGCGGTGGTGCCGGTGCGCGTGCATTCCTCGTGCCTGACCGGCGACCTGTTCGGTTCACTCAAGTGCGACTGCGGCGACCAGCTGCGGCGCGGCCTGCGCAAGCTGAAGGAACTGGGTGGCGGCGTGCTGCTGTACCTGGACCAGGAAGGCCGCGGCACCGGCATCGCGGCCAAGATGCGTGCCTACGGCTACCAGCACGATGGCCTGGACACCATCGACGCCGATGCGCAGCTGGGCTTCGGCGCCGACGAACGCCGCTACGGCAGCGCGGTGGCGATGCTGCACGGCCTGGGCATCTCGCGCGTGGCCCTGCTCAGCAACAACCCGACCAAGGCGCAGCGCCTGCGCAATGCCGGCATCGAGGTGCTGGACTGCATTCAGGTCACCGGCGAGATCACCGCCGAGAACGAGCACTACCTGCGCACCAAGGCCGACCGTGCGGGCCACATGCTGGACGTGGACGCGCTGATCCAGGCTGCCCAGTAACGCGGCCGACCTGCTACCGTCTGCGCGGTGCGGCCACGGCCGCCATCGCCCGCCCTGCTGCCTGACGGAGCCCGCGTGACCGACGCCTCGATTCCTGCATCCCCCGCCTCCGACTGGCAGGTACTACCGCAACGCGCGGCCCGCCTGGCCGCACTGGAAGGCGCGTTCGGCGGCCTGTTCGTGCCGGGCCTGCCCTTGGCGGCGGCGGCGTGGTTCTTCGATCTGCCCGGCGGGCTGTGGACTGCGGCCCTTGGGCTGCTGATCGGCATCGCCTTCGGTGCGTGGCTGGGCCATCGTCGCCTGGTCCGCACGCGCTGGCGGCTGGATGCACAGGGCCTGGGCCTGCGCCGCGACCTGATGTGGCAGCTGGAAACCCGCATTCCCATTTCGCGCGTGCAGCACCTGGACTTGCGCCGGGGGCCGCTGGAGCGCCGCGCCGGCCTGGCCACGCTGATCGTGCACACTGCCGGCACGCGCATGAGCGCGGTGACCGTCAGCGGCCTGGACGAGGCTGACGCCGAACGCCTGCGCGACACCCTTTCGCACCAGCTCGACCAGGACGCCGACGCCCTGTGAGCCTGCCGCCGCCCCTGCCCGCATCGCTGCCCGACGGTGGCGAAGACCATCGCCTGCATCCGTGGTCGTGGCTGTTCGTGCTGCTGATGCAGCTGCGCCACTACTTCCTGCCGCTGATCGCGCTGCTGGTATTCGGCCAGCGCGGCGATCGCGATCCGATGTGGGCCCAGCTGATCCCGTTGTCGGCCATTGCTGTCCTGGTGCTGGTGTCGGTGCTGCAGTACCTGAGCTACCGCTACCGCATCGGCAACGATGCAATCACCGTGCGCAGCGGCCTGCTTGCGCGCAACCGCCGCGAGATCCCGTTTGCCCGCATCCACAACGTGGAAGTGCGGCAGAACCCGCTGCACCGCCTGTTCGGCGTGGCCGAGCTGCGCCTGGAGTCGGCCGGTGGCGCGCGCCCGGAGGCGGAAATGCGGGTACTGAAGCTGGACCAGGCCTTGGCCCTGGAGCGGCTGGTGCGCCAGCGCGGGCAAGCGCCGCAGGCCAGCGAAGCGATTGCGGTGGCCGACATCGCCGACACCGGCAATGAACACGTGCTGCTGCGCCTGTCCAGCGGGGACGTGGTGCGCATGGGCCTGCTGTCCAACCGTGGCTGGGCGCTGGCGATCGCCGCCGTCGGCGTGCTGTTCCAGACCGTGCCACGGCCGGTGATGGATGACGCCCTCCAGCGCGGAGGCCGCGAGGCGTTCGGCTACGCCAGTCACCTGCACCCGGGCGTGGCCGGCGCGTTCCTTCTGGCGGGCACTGCGCTCCTGCTGGGCTGGCTGGCGCTGCGCGTGCTGTCGGTGGTGCTGACCCTGCTGCGCTACCACGGCTTCACGCTCAGCGAGCAGGAGCGCCGCCTGACCGTCTCGGCCGGCCTGCTCAGCCGCACCCGCAGCAGCGTGGCGCGTCGCCGCATCCAGGCCTGGACCCTGCGCGAAAGCACCCTGCATCGCTGGTTCGGGCTGCGCCAGCTGCGCATCGACAGCGCCGCCGGCGGGCCTTCGCGCGATGAGGACCGTGCCCTGCGCGAACTGGCGCCGCTGGCATCACGCACGCGTTGCGAGCAGCTGGTGCAGCACCTGCTGCCGCAGCTGCAGTGGCCGCCGGCACACTGGCAGTCGATTCCACAGCGCGGTTGGTGGCGGCTGTGCCTGGGTGCACTCCTGCTGGCGCCGTTGCTGGCGGCCGCCGCGTACTGGCGGTGGGGATCATGGGGATTGGTGGTGCTGGCCTGGATGCCGATCGCACTGCTGATCGCGCATCGGCAGATGGCACGCATGGGCTGGTACCTGGACGATCACTTCGTGGCGGTGCGCGGCGGCTGGTGGAAGCGCTGGTGGCGCTGGGCCGAGCTGGACAAGGTGCAGGGCCTGCGCCTGCAGCGCTCGCCGCTGGACAAGCTGCTCGGCACCAGCAGCCTGCAGCTGGATACCGCTGGTGCGCATGGTGATGTGGCACTGACCCTGCATTACCTGCCACACGAACAGGCACAACGGGTGATGGAACAGCTGGCGGCGGCGCTGGCACGGCGCAAACTGCGCTGGTGAGCCATGCCGGTAGTGCCGGCCGCTGGCCGGCAGCCACAGACATGC
>NZ_JASJSU010000004.1:33896-51376 GCF_030237045.1 Stenotrophomonas maltophilia group sp. Smal17 | reverse complement strand
GGGTTTGCCGGCCAGCGGCCGGCACTACCTCACCGCTGCGACGGGCCCCAGTAGCCCAGGTCCTTGCGGATCTGCAGATCGCGCAGCCAGGTGCCGAACGGTTTGCGTCGCAGCGCGCCCATTTCGCCGGACAGGAAATCCTCGGTCGCGGCGATCACCCGCTCGCTGGAGCGGCCATCGCGGTACGGATGGATGGCATCGGCGTAGCGCACGATCTCCGCCTGCAGCGCGGCGTCCGGATGCAGCGCACGCTGCAGCATCGCCGGCAGCTGTGCCGGGTCGTCGAAATCGATCATGTGCGGCTTGGGCACGCGGTTGCGGAAGGTCACCACCGGCTTGTGCTGGACGATGAACTCCGAAACGATCGACGAGGTGTCCGACACCAGCACATCGGCGGCGCGCTGCGCGGCCATCACCTGCTCCGGCTCGACGAAGCGGGCATTGGCACCGGCCAGCGCGCGGTAGCGCTCGAACAGTTCCGGCGCGCACTTCGGGTGCAGCGTCAGCAGCCAGTAGCGGTCGCCGGCGGCGATGTCGGCCGCGATCTGCGCGTGCAGGTGCGGGGCCGCGCTCAACCGCTCGGTGAAGGTCGAACCGAACAGGATCACCGGGCGGCCAGCGGCCGGCGCGCGCAGCGCGGCACTCTCGCCGCCATCGTCGCGGAACAGCGGGTCCAGCTTCGGCCAACCGGTCTCGGCCACCGCGAAGTGGCCCTGCTGGGCGGCGATCTGCCGGAACGGGGCCGTGGTGGCCGGGCCCTGCGTGCAGTACAGGTCGAACATGCCGCGCACCCGGAAGTGGCCGCGGGCGCTGTCGCGCTTCTCCACGTTGAAGCCATGGAACAGCTGCACCTTGGCCCCGGACAGGAAGGTCGGCACCCAGTTGGCGGCGCTGAACACCGCGCGCGGGCGCATCGCCAGGGCCTGCTTCAGGCCGATGTTGGGGACCCCGGACAGGCTGCTGCCGGCCGCGCCGCCCTCGAACCAGGCGGCCACGTCCTGCCCGGACGCGTGCAAGGCCTGCGCCAACGGGGCGAGAATAGGCAGCGCATAGCGCTCCGTCGCAAACAACAGGTACCCGGCCATCATGTCCTCCACGACCGCTCCCATCGAACGGCCTCGCATCTCGGCGTGCATTATCGCGTTCAACGAGGCCGGGCGCATCGGCGACTGCCTGGCCTCGCTGGCCTTCTGCGATGAAATCGTGGTGGTGGATTCGCAGTCCACCGATGCCACCGTGGCCCTTGCCGAGGCCGCCGGCGCCCGCGTGCTGCAGCGGCGGTTCGAGGGGTTCCGCAGCCAGAAGGCGTTCTGCGTCGAGCAGGCCAGCCATGACTGGGTGCTGTGCCTGGACGCCGATGAGCGCATCAGCCCAGAACTGCGCACGGCCATCGAGCAGGCCCGCGACGGCGGCTTCGCCGGCCACGCCGGCTACCGCTTCGCGCGCCTGTCGGAGTACTTCGGCAGGTTCCTGCGCCATGGCAACGCCTACCCGGATCGGGTGATGCGCCTGTTTGACCGCCGCCGCGGTGGCTGGCGCGGCAAGCGCGAGATCCACGAGGCGGCCAGCGTTGACGGCAGCGTCGGCACCCTGCACGGGGACCTGATCCACTACCCGTACCGCTCGCTGCAGCAGCAGCTGGCGAAGACCGAGAAGTACGCCCGGATGATGGCCGAGCACGAGTTTGCACGCGGCAAGCGCGCCACGCTCGGCAAGCTGGTGCTGGCTCCGGCCTGGCGATTCTGGCGTGGCTTCCTGTTCCGCGGTGGCTTCCGCGACGGCTGGCACGGCCTGGTCTACGCCTATGTGCGTGCCAACTACGTGCGGCAGAAGACCATCATGCTGTGGATGCTGGGCAACGGCCAGGCCGTGGCCGATCCGGCGGCGCCTGCGGAACGGTCCTGAACGGCCTGTGTCACACTGGCCGCGCGTTGCCCGAAGGTTCCCCCATGAAAATCCTGTACACCAACTTCCACTACGGCGACGGTGGCGGCCATACGACGTACATCGTTTCCCTTGCGCGGGCCCTGCATGGCCGGCACGCGCTCCACGTTGCAGCCCCAGCCGACAGCCGCCTGCTGCGTACCGTGGCCGCTGAAGGCATCGCCAGCACGTTGCCGGTCGACTTCGGCAGCGGCCTGCCGACCCTGCCGCAACAGCTGGCCGAGCAGCGCGCGCTGCGCCGCCTGGTCCACGAACAGAACATCGACCTGGTCCACGTCAACGGCGCGCGCGACCATCGCGTGGTGATGCAGGCGCTGTTCGGCCTGCGCCGCCCCCCGATCCTGCTGACCAAGCACAACAGCAAACGTACCGATACCGTTGGAAACGCGCTGCGCGCACGCTGGGCCACCGATCGGCTGATCGCGGTCTCGGCCGATACCAAGCGCCTGCTGGAACAGGGTCCGTACCGGCGCTGCCCGATCGATGTGGTGCGCAACGGCGTCGACCTGGAGCGCTACTCGCCGCTACCGGCCGGGGCCGGCCACGCACTGCGCCAGCAATGGACCCAGGACCCGGAGGCACTGGTGCTGGTCAGCAATGCCGGCACCGATGACTACAAGGGCTGGATCGACCTGGCCCGGGCCATCGCACGGCTGCCCGATGCGATCCGCCCCCGCGTTCACATGGCCGTGGCCGGCCACCTGCCCAGCGCGCAGCAGCGCGAACAGGTGCAGGCGCTGGGAGACGTCGCAGCGCAGGTGCACTTCACCGGCCTGCTGGCCGATACCCGCGTGCTGATCGCGGCCGGCGATATCGGCTTCGTGCTGTCCCACGACATCGAGACCATCTCCTTCGCCTGCCGGGAGATGATGGCCAGCGGCAAGCCGATGCTGGTCAGCGACTTCGCCGGCCTGCCCGAGAACATCGAACAAGGAGTCGACGGCTGGGTGGTCGCCACCCGCGACATCGACGCCATCGCCGCACAGGTGGCGGCACTGTACGCGCAACGCGATGCACTGCCCGGACATGGCCATGCCGCCCGCCGCCACGCGCAGCGGGAATTCGGCCTGCAGACATTCGCCGATGCCACGCTGGCCAGCTATGAGGCAGCACTGGCCGGCCGCTGAGGGCCGGCCTTCAATCCGCTACGCCGGGCCCCTGCAGCCGGCGTTCGTGCTCAAGCTCCGCTGCCGTCGGCCTGCAGGTGCCGGCCACCGCATCAGCGGGCACCAGCCACCAGCGGCGGCGATTGGAAACACCGGCCATTTCCGCGCGTGATCGATCGATGCAGGCCTGCAGGGCGTCCTCGTTCACCAGCAGCCAGCGTCGTTGCGGAAACAGCCGCTGCCAGCGTACGGCCGCCTGCAGCTGCTCGTGCCAGCGGTCTTCGAAACCGAAGGTTGCCGCAGGCCGATCGGCCATCAGCAGGTTCTGCTCCTTCCATGCCACCAGCCCCAGCTCGGCCTGCGGGCCGATGCGCGCGCCGACCTCACGCATCAGGCCACGGGCCGAACTGGAATCGTTCAGCAGCGGATAGGCGAGCACGCCATACAGCACCCAGATTCCCGCAAGTGTCGAGATCACGGCCAGATGGCGGCGACCGCGCCCGCTTGCCCACAGGCTCAGGCCGCCCCAGATCCCCATCGCCAGCGCCGTCCATGCCAGCGCGTCGGTAGCGCCAGGCGCCAGGCCGCGACCATGGGTGAGGCGTATTTCGAAACCGGGGTCGCCCAGCAGCGCCAATGCCCCGATCAGCGTCAATCCTGCGGCCAGCAACGCGGCGAAGGCGCCCAGCACGCCCTGCACGTCGCGCCGCTTCAGCAGGCCCGGCAACAACGGTGCCAGCGCCAGGCAGAACATCGGCAGGGCCGGCAGGATGTAGACATCGCGCTTGCCGTGGGGAATGGAAAAGAACAGCACGACCAGCAGCCACCAGGCCAGCGGCAGCAGGTAACGCGGGTCGCGGCGGCGCAGCCGGCGGCACCACGCAGGCAACGCCCAGGGCAGCAGCAGGAAGGCGGGAATCCACATCGATGGCATGATCGCCAGGAAGTACCACCACGGCTGGTGATGGTCCCAGGACTGCATGTAGCGCCGCGCGGTCTGCCGGAACAGGATGTCGTCCATATAGGCCCGGTAGGGGTCCAGGCCGGTGGCCAGCGCGGCCATGATCATCGGTGCCAGCCACAGCGACACCGCCAGCAGAAACCACAGCGGCGCCAGCCAGAAGCGGACATCACCTGCATGCAGGCGTACGCGTGGCCAGTGCAGGGCCGCTGCCAGGGCGGCCGGTACGATCATCAGCAGGGCCAGCATGCCCACACCCTTGGTGATCACCCCGATGCCGGCAAAGAACCAGCCCAGCCACCACCAGCGCCAGGCAGGGCCCAGCAACAGGTGGCGCAGCAGGCCGTAGTTGGCCAGCGTGATGAACAGCACCAGCAGCGGGTCGATCTGTGCCTTCTTCGCCTGGAAGGTGAAGTGCAGCGCGAACAGCAGCGCCCAGCCCGCGTACAACCCCACGCGGCGCGTCCACAGGCGCCGGCCAAGATCCACCACGCACCACAGCGTGCCGAGCGCTGCCAGCAGCGACGGCAGCAGGAAGGCCACGCGCCAGTGGCCGACCAGGCCGTACAGCGTGGCCTGCCACCACATCAGCATCGGCGGCTTGTCCGAGTAAAGCTCCGGCCCACGATGCGGGAACAACCAGTAGCCGCTGTCGACCATCTGCCTGGCCACCAGCGCGAAGCGTGGCTCGTCCGACGGCCATGGATCGCGGAGGCCGAGGCCAGCCCCCAGCACCAGCAGGGCCATCACCACCAACAGCCACGTCTGTCGCGAGGCGTGGGTTTTCAGCATGGGACTCGAAACGGCAGCGGGGGTCAGGCTGCTTTTATCAGACGTGCGTAGAAGAAACCGTCAGCATCGTCGTCACCTGGCAGGCGCTGGCGTGCCACGCCTTCGCAATCCACGCCAAATGCGTCGCCCAGCGGCTGCGCCTCGGCGTCTGGATGCCACTTGAGGAACGCCCGCACCTGGTCGATGTTCTCGGCACGCAGGATCGAGCAGGTCGCATACAGCAGCACGCCGCCCGGGCGCAGCATCGACCAGCAGGCTTCCAGTAGGCGCGCCTGCACTCCCACCAGCGCGTCGATGTCCTCGGCGCGGCGGTGGAACATGACATCCGGCTGGCGACGGATCACGCCGGTGGCCGAACACGGCGCATCCAGCAGGATCGCGTCGAACGGCACGCCATCCCACCAGGCACCGGGATCGCTGGCATCGGCGGCCAGGGTCTGCGCGTGTTCGCCCACGCCGGTACGGGCATAGGTGTCACGGGCGCGCGCCAGGCGCCGGGCGTCGATATCCAGCGCCAGCAGTCGCAGGCTCGGGTCGCGTTCCAGCAGGTGCGCCGATTTGCCACCGGGCGCTGCGCAGGCATCCAGTACGCGCGAGCCGGCAGCGGGGGCCAGTGCATCCGCCGCACACTGCGCCGACAGGTCCTGCACCGACAGCGCGCCGTCGGCGAAGCCGGGCAGCTGATTCACCGCCACCGGGGCCGCCAGGCGCAACGCATCGGGACTGAGCGCACTGGGTTCAGCGGCAATGCCGGCTTCGGCCAGCGCTGCCAGGGCTTTGTCGCGGCCGCCGTGCTGGCGGTTGGCGCGCAGCCACAGCGGCGCAGGCTGCAGGCTTTCGTTGAACACCGCTTCGGCCTGCGCCGGCCAATCCCGTTCGATCGCCTCGGCCAGCCATTCCGGGAAGGCATCGCGCGCGGGCTGCTCCGGGAACCCTTCGCGCTGCGCGCGGCGCAGGATCGCGTTGACCAGGCCAGCCTGGCGTTCGCGGCCCAGTGCACGGGCAGCATCGACCGTGGCCGACAGTGCGGCATGCGCCGGCAGTTCCAGCACATCCAGCTGCGCAAAACCGACCATCAGCAGCGTGCGCAGGTCGGCATCACGCGCCGACAGCGGCTTCTGCATCCAGCCCTGCAATGCCGCGTCATAGGTGCTGCGGCGACGCAGCACGGCAAAGCACAGCGCCTCCAGCAGCGCGCGGTCGCGGCTGTCGGCCAGCTTCGGCAGCGCCCAGGCCAGTTCGGCCTTCAGCGAACGGCCACGGGTGAAAACCTGCGCCAGCACGCGTGCGGCCAGCATGCGCGTGGCCGCGCCCGGTGCCGCCTTGGCGACGGAGAAATCGTTCTGCTTCGACACCGCTTACGCTCCCACGCGCAGGTCGCGGCGAGCGTTGAGGTAGTCGGCGGCGGTGATCGCCTTGCCGCCTTCGCGCTGCAGTACGCGCAGGCGCAGCACGCCCTGGCCACAGGCGATGTCGATGCCGTCGCGGCTGGCCGCCAGCACCGTGCCCGGCGCCTGGCCGTGGGCCTCATCCAGCGCCACCGCGCCATGGATGCGCACGCGCTCGCCGGCCAGCGTCGCCTCGGCGATCGGCCACGGATTGAACGCGCGCACGGTGCGCGCCAGCGCGCCGGCGTCCTGCGCCCAGTCCAGCTTCGCTTCGGCCTTGTCCAGCTTGTGCGCATAGGTCACGCCCTGCTCCGGCTGCGGCCGTGCGATCGGCTTGATGCCGGCACGCAGCAGGCCCAGGCCATCGGACAGCACCTGCGCGCCCAGTTCGGCCAGCTTGTCGTGCAGCTGCCCACCGGTATCGGTGGCGGCAATCGGCAGCTCCTGGTGCAGCAGCACCGGGCCGGTATCGAGGCCGGCCTCCATCTGCATCAGGCACACGCCGGTGGTCGCATCGCCGGCCTGGATCGCACGCTGGATCGGCGCGGCACCGCGCCAGCGCGGCAGCAGCGAGGCGTGCACGTTCCAGCAGCCATGGGTCGGAATGGCCAGCACCGCCTTGGGCAGGATCAGGCCGTAGGCCACCACCACCATCAGGTCCGGCTGCAGATCGCGCAGCTGCTGCTGGGCCGCTTCGTCCTTCAGCGATTCGGGCTGGTAGACCGGGATGCCACGGGCGACGGCTTCAAGCTTGACCGGCGACGGCGCCAGGCCACGGCCACGACCGGCCGGGCGATCAGGCTGGGTGTAGACCGCCACGACCTCATGGTGGCGCGCAGCCGCGCGCAGCGACGACACCGCAAATTCCGGCGTACCGGCAAAGACAATCCTCATGGCTACCCCACTTGCAGGATGGATTCGTGCAGGAAAGAAAACGGCGCCGTCGGCCGGCGCCGTACAGCCCGCGCGAATCGCGCAGGCAGGGGCCACCCGAAGGGTGGCCCGGATCGGCGATCACGCCACGTGCTTGCGCTGCTTGGCCAGCTTCTTGCGCACCATCTCGCGCTTGAGCGGCGACAGATAGTCGATGAACAGCTTGCCATCCAGGTGATCCATCTCGTGCTGGATGCAGGTCGCCAGCACTTCGCCGGCCTCCAGCTGCTGCTCCTGGCCGTTGCGGTCCAGGTACTTCACGGTGATGGTATCGGCGCGGGTCACGTCGGCGAAGATGCCCGGGACCGACAGGCAGCCCTCCTGGTACACCCGGCCCCCGTCCTTGGCGACGATTTCCGGGTTGATGAACACATGCGGTTCATTCTTTTCTTCGCTGACGTCGATGACCATGAAGCGCTTGTGCACGTCCACCTGGGTGGCGGCCAGGCCGATGCCCGGCGCGTCGTACATGGTCAGGAACATGTTGTCGATCAGTTCCTGGAAGGCCGGCGTGGTGACTTCGGCGGCTTCGATCAACGCAGCCTTGGTACGCAGGCGCGGATCGGGGAACTCGAGAATGGGGAGAAGGGCCATGGCTGTTTCCGGATAGGGGGCCGGCACGCCGGCATACGTCGCAGATTCTAGCTCCAACGCTTGCCTTGCGCCCCGGTTTCTGGACTATAGTGCGCGGACCTGTTGGGGAATCAGGGCTTCACACCTATGTTGCTTCGTTTTCGTACGGTCGTCGCCGCGGCGATGCTGACCGTGGCTGCCTATGCTACCGCCGTGGAAGTGAATGGCGGGCACCCGGACACCTATGTGGTCCGAAAAGGGGATACGTTGTGGGATATCGCCGCACGTTTCCTGCAGAAGCCGTGGCTGTGGCCGGAGATCTGGCAGGCCAATCCGCAGATCGCCAACCCGCACCTGATCTATCCCGGTGACGTGCTCAGCCTGGCCTATCTGGACCGGGTGACCGTGGCGGCCCAGCCGGGCCCGCGCCAGGAGGCCCCGATCGACGCCATTCCGCTGGCCCAGGTCGAGCCGTTCCTGAAGCAGCTGAGCGTGGTCGACAGCATCGAGCAGCTGCCCCAGGTGGTCGGCCTGGAGGACAACCGACTGCGCGTGTCTGGTGGCGATGCCGCCTACGTGAACCTGGCCGATGCCCAGCTGGGACAGCGCTGGGCCGTGGTCCGCCCGACCGTGCGCTACGCCCAGCCCAAGCCGAGCGAAGACCTGAACGCCAACGGCGACGTCACCCCGGGCAGCGGCAACCTGTGGAAGGCCTACAACGCACCCAACGCGCGCCGCGGCGTGCTGGGCTATGAACTGGCCCAGCTCGCCACCGGCACCATCACCCGGGTTGCCGACGGCAAGGCCGGGGCCTCCACGCTGGCGCTGGACAAGAGCACGGGTGGCCGTGAAGTCCGTGTCGGCGACCGCCTGGTGCCGGTCGAGGCCCGCCCCTATGACCTGCAGTTCGTGCCGCATGTGCCGGCCGCAGGCGTGGAAGGCGTGGACGTGCGCGTGCTCGCGGTGACCGACATGTTCACCGCCGGCGGCCCGCGCGACGTGATCGCGATTTCGGCCGGCCGCGCCCAGGGCGTCGACAATGGCACCGTGTTCTCGCTGTGGCGGCAGGGCCGCCATGTGGCCAACCGCCTGAAGTACCCGACGTCGTCGCGCATGGACGATGCGCTCAGCGGCAGCGTCGGCCGGGTTGCGCTGCCGGAGGAATATGCGGCGCATGCGATGGTGTTCCGCACCTTCGACAACGTCAGCTACGCGCTGGTGATGCAGGGCGTGAAGCCGGTGCGGGTGGGCTACAACGCGCTGCACCCGGACGCGAAGTAACGGTTGCCGGGCTGCCCCGGCCACCTCAGGTAGTGCCGGCCGCTGGCCGGCAGACACCTCCGGCAAATCCTGACACGTACATGCGAGGGCGCCCGAGGGCGCCTTTGTTGCATGCGGTCGATAGTGGGGAATGACCAAGCAAGCTGATGAGGCGCTGCTGCGCCTGGTGATGGCAGGGGGCGCACTGGCGCCGCGACGGGCATTGCTGCAGAGCACGGGCAACGCGGCCGCAGCCATCGCGCAAGGCACTGCGAACTGGCGCGCACACGGCTGCACACCGGAGCAGTGCGCCGCACTGGAACGCCCTGATGCGCGGGCGTGGACAGCCGCGCAGCGCTGGCTGGAAGACGACCATCACCATCTCCTGGCCTTCACCGACCCGGCCTTTCCTCCCCCCTTGCTGGAGGTACCCAACCCACCGCTGGCGCTGTTCGTGGCCGGTGACCCCAGCCTGGCCTGGCGCCCCTCCGTGGCCCTGGTCGGCAGCCGCTCGCCGACGCCGGGCGGTCGCGCGCTGGCGGCCCGCTTTGCCAGCGGCTTCGTCGAGGCCGGGTTGGCGATAACCAGCGGGCTGGCTGCCGGCATCGATGCAGCCGCCCACCTGGCAACCCTGGACGCCGGCGGCTGCACCGTCGCCGTGATCGGTACCGGCCCCGACCGCGCCTACCCGGACAGCCATGCCCGGCTGCAGGCCCGGATCGCCACCGAGGGCGCCGTGCTCAGCGAATACCTTCCGGGCACCGCGGCCCGCCCCGGGCACTTCTCGGCCCGCAACCGGCTGGTGGCCGGGCTGGCCCTGGCCACGGTGGTGGTCGAGGCCGCCCAGCGCTCGGGAGCGCTGATCACCGCGCGCCTGGCCGCCGAGGCCGGTCGCGAGGTCTGCGCCCTGCCCGGTTCGGTGCTCAATCCACGCGCGGCAGGCTGCCACCGGCTGATCCGTGAAGGCGCCGCGCTGGTCGAGCGCCCGGAGGAGGTGCTGGAGCTGCTGGCCCCTGCGCTGCGCCAACAGCTGCCGGGCTTGCAATCGCGGCTGGCCACCCCCACTGAACAGGCACCGCCGGCACTCCTGCCGGCGCGCTGGGCCGACGACCCTGACTACCAGTGCTTGTGGCGGGCCTTGGACCACAACCCAAGCAGTATGGATTCACTGATCACGCGCTGTGGATTGACGGCGCCCCAGGTGTCCTCCATGCTGCTGGCCATGGAACTGGCGGGAATCGTGGTGTGCGTACACGGCCGCTACTGTCGAACTCCCTAGTTTCTTCACCTCCACAGCGTCGCGCGACGCAGGCCGAGGGGCAATGAAAGAGAGCATCCTGGACGTACTGCTGTACCTGTTTGAACACTATTTCAGCGAAGATGCGGACCTGATCCGTGACCGCGATTCGCTTCAGAACGGCCTGATCCAGGCCGGTTTCAGCCCTACCGAGATCAACAAGGCATTCGACTGGCTCGATGCCCTGGCCGCACAGCGGCCGAGCATGTCCCAGGCCCGGGTCGATGGCCCCGTGCGCGTCTACCACGGCCCCGAGCTGGACAAGCTGGACGTGGAATGCCGCGGTTTCCTGCTGTATCTGGAACAGCACGGCATCCTTGATGCCGACCAGCGCGAGCTGGTGCTGGACCGGGCGATGGCCCTGGACCAGGACGAACTGGACCTGGACGACCTGAAGTGGGTCGTGCTGATGGTGCTGTTCAACCAGCCCGGCTCCGAAGCGGCCTATGCCTGGATGGAGACGCAGATGTTCATGGACGAGCCAGAACCCCTGCACTGACCGTACACTTGGGGGCATAGCGCATTCAGGAGCGTCCCCGTGAGCGAGTGGTTCCACGCAGAAGGCAACCGGCAGCAAGGCCCGCTGCCGGCGGAACAGTTGGTTGAGTTGTTCCGCAACAACCAGATCTCCCTGGACACCCTGGTGTGGCGCGACGGCCTGCCGCAATGGCAGCCGTTGCGTAGCGTCGTCGACGAACTCGGCCTGATCGTTCCGGCACTGGACGCTTCTGCGCCGATCGTCGACGCCGAGCCGGAACCGGTGGCACCGCCGCCGCCGCAGCCACCGGTGCTGCCGCCCTCCACCCCGTACGCCACCAGCGCACCGGCCGGCGTCGTGCCGGCGCCGAAGAAGCAGCTGTCCGGCTGCGCCCTCACTGCGATCATCGCAGGCGCTCTGCTGCTGGTGCTGGTGCCGATCGTGGCCATCCTTGCCGCCATCGCCCTGCCGGCCTACAACGACTACACCGTGCGCGCCAAGGTCGCCGCTGCGGCCGATGCCCTGCACCCGCTGCAGGACCAGGTGCAGCATTTCGCCGATGAGGAAGGGCGCTGCCCGGGCGCCAACGATGCCGGCTTCCCCGCCGCTGGCGATTTCACCCGGTCCGGCCTGTCGGCGGTGAACATCGGCCGCTTCAACAACGGCCACTGCGGTATCGAGGCAACGCTGTCGATGCCGGGCAAGAGCATCGACGGCGATCTGCTGTGGCTGGAATACGACCGCGACAGCGGCCGCTGGGACTGCAGCGGCGCAAGCGACGACAAGTACCTGCCGCCGGCGTGCCGCGGCTGAGCCGCGCGCGTACCGGTACCTCCAAGGACGATCCAACAGGGAACATGCAATGACTGAGTGGTATTACGCCGAAGGACAGCAACGCCAGGGCCCGCTGCCGGTCCAGGAGATCCGCCAGCGCTTCCAGCGCGGCCAACTGAACCTGGACACGCTGGTCTGGCGCGAAGGCATGGCGCAGTGGGCGGCGCTGCGCCAGGTGGTCGACGAGCTTGAACTGCAGACGCTGGCCGATGCCACGGCGGCCGCCGGCAGCGGCGGCTTCGACCTGCGCGGCGACTATGCCGCCATCGACAACGGCACCGCGCCGCTGCCCGGTACCGGCGCCCTCGGCAGCTCGCCATACAGCGCGCCTGCCGCCGCAGGCGGCGCTGGCCATGCGCAGCCGGTCATGGGCGGCGAAGTGGTCTACGCGGGCTTCTGGAAGCGCGTGGCCGCCTACATGATCGACTACTTCGTGCTGTTCATCCCCGGCAGCATCATCGGCGCCATCCTCGGTGTGGTGCTCGGCGCCAGCATGGGCGCGGTGGGCAGTGGTGAATCGGCCATCGAGGTGGTCGCGCAGCTGTCCAGCGCACTGATCAACTTCGCCATCGGCATGGCGTACTACACCTGGTTCCATGCCTCCAAGGGTGGCGCCACGCTGGGCAAGATGGCGGTTGGCATCAAGGTCGTGCGCAGCAATGGCGAACGCCTGACCAAGGCGCGCGCGTTCGGTCGCTACTGGGCCATGCTGCTGAGCAGCTTCACCCTCGGCATCGGCTTCCTGATGGCGGCCTTCACCGAGCGCAAGCAGGGCCTGCACGACATGATCTGCGACACCCTGGTGGTCGACCGCTGGGCCTTCACCGACCAGCCACAGCTGCAGCGCCGCGAGCTGGGCACGGTCACCGTGCTGGTGCTGGTGCTGACCGGCCTGCTGTCGCTGGTGGGCCTGGCCCTGCTGGTCTTCGCGGTCGGCTTCATCGCCAAGATGGCCTCCTGAACGGCCATCGTCACGCCTGGCTGCTTGACATGGGCTGGCCGGGCGTGATTCCTCTAATAAGGTGAAACCTGAACGCCCGGCACATTACCGGGCGTTCAGTTTATGGATTTTCCCGTGGCCGCTTCACTAATGCGGCCGTTTGCTCCACCCTAGCGGCCCCTTCCCCACGGTTCGCCCCACAGACCCTGCTGCCATGCCCAAGCACCTGCTCATCGTCGAATCGCCGGCCAAGGCCAAGACGATCAACAAATACCTCGGCAAGGACTACACGGTCCTGGCCTCGTATGGGCATGTGCGTGACCTGATTCCGAAGGAAGGCGCGGTCGACCCGGACAACGGGTTCGCCATGCACTACGACGTGATCGACAAGAACGAGAAGCACGTCGATGCGATCGCCAAGGCTGCCAAGGGCGCCGACGACATCCTGCTGGCAACCGACCCGGATCGCGAGGGCGAGGCGATCAGCTGGCACATCGCCGAGATCCTGAAGGAACGCGGGCTGGTCAAGGACAAGCCGATGCAGCGCGTGGTGTTCACCGAGATCACCCCGCGCGCCATCAAGGAGGCGATCAGCCAGCCACGCGAGATCGCCAGTGACCTGGTCGATGCCCAGCAGGCGCGCCGCGCGCTGGACTACCTGGTCGGTTTCAACCTGTCCCCGGTCCTGTGGCGCAAGGTCCAGCGCGGCCTGTCCGCCGGCCGCGTGCAGAGCCCGGCGCTGCGCATGATCGTCGAGCGCGAGGAAGAGATCGAAGCCTTCATCGCCCGCGAATACTGGTCGATCGCCGCCGAGTGCGCGCACCCCTCGCAGCACTTCAACGCCAAGCTGATCAAGCTGGACGGGCAGAAGTTCGAGCAGTTCACCATCACCGACGGCGACACCGCCGAAGCCGCCCGCCTGCGCATCCAACAGGCGGCGCAGGGCTCGCTGCATGTCACCGACGTGGCCAGCAAGGAGCGCAAGCGCCGCCCTGCACCGCCGTTCACCACCTCCACCCTGCAGCAGGAAGCCTCGCGCAAGCTCGGTTTCACCACCCGCAAGACCATGCAGGTGGCGCAGAAGCTGTATGAAGGCGTGGCCATCGGCGACGAAGGCACCGTCGGCCTGATCTCGTACATGCGTACCGACTCGGTGAACCTGTCGCAGGATGCGTTGGCCGAGATCCGCGACGTGATCGCCCGCGATTACGGCATCGCCTCGCTGCCGGACCAGCCGAACACCTACCAGACCAAGTCGAAGAACGCCCAGGAAGCGCACGAAGCCGTACGCCCGACCTCGGCACTGCGTACCCCGGCCCAGGTCGCGCGGTTCCTGACCGACGACGAGCGCCGCCTGTACGAGCTGATCTGGAAGCGTGCGGTCGCCTGCCAGATGATTCCGGCCACGCTCAACACGGTCAGCGTCGATCTGTCGGCCGGCAGCGAGCATGTGTTCCGCGCCAGCGGCACCACCGTGGTCGTGCCCGGCTTCCTGGCCGTGTACGAGGAAGGCAAGGACAGCAAGAGCGCCGAGGACGAAGACGAAGGCCGCAAGCTGCCGGCGATGAAGCCCGGCGACCGCGTGCCGCTGGAGCGCATCCAGGCCGAGCAGCATTTCACCCAGCCGCCGCCGCGCTACACCGAAGCGGCGCTGGTGAAGGCGCTGGAAGAGTACGGCATCGGCCGTCCCTCGACCTACGCCTCGATCATCCAGACCCTGCTGTTCCGCAAGTACGTGGAAATGGAAGGCCGCAGCTTCCGCCCGTCCGATGTCGGCCGTGCGGTGTCCAAGTTCCTGTCCAGCCACTTCACCCGCTACGTGGACTACGACTTCACCGCCAAGCTCGAGGACGAGCTCGACGCCGTCTCGCGTGGCGAGGAGGAGTGGATCCCGCTGATGGCCCGCTTCTGGGAGCCGTTCAAGGAGCTGGTCGAAGACAAGAAGGAATCGGTCGACCGTGCCGAGGCCAGTGGCGCCCGCGAGCTCGGCACCGACCCGAAGACCGGCAAGCCGGTGAGCGTGCGGCTGGGCCGCTTCGGGCCGTACGCGGCCATCGGCAGCACCGCCGAGGACGCCGAGGAAAAGCCCAAGTTCGCCTCGCTGCGCCCCGGCCAGTCGATGCACACCATCTCCCTGGAAGACGCGCTGGAACTGTTCCTGATGCCGCGTGCGCTGGGCGAGGACAACGGCGAGCCGGTCAGCGTCGGCATCGGTCGTTTCGGTCCGTTCGCCAAGCGTGGCAGCACCTATGCCTCGCTGAAGAAGGAAGACGACCCGTACACCATCGACCTGGCCCGCGCCGTGTTCCTGATCGAAGAGAAGGAAGAGATCGCGCGCAACCGGATCATCAAGGAGTTCGAGGGCAGCGACATCCAGGTGCTGAACGGCCGCTTCGGCCCGTACATCAGCGACGGCAAGATGAACGGCAAGATCCCCAAGGATCGCGAGCCGGCCTCGCTGACCCTGGCCGAAGTGCAGCAGCTGATGGAAGAAACCGGCAAGCCGGTGCGCAAGGGCTTCGGTGCCAAGAAGGCCGCTGCCAAGAAGGCACCTGCCAAGAAGGCGGCGGTGAAGAAGGAAGCGGCGCCGAAGAAGGCCGCCGCCAAGAAGGCCCCGGCCAAGAAAGCGGTAAAGAAGGCTGCCGCGAAGAAGGCCCCGGCCAAGAAGGCCGTAAAGAAGGCCGTAAAGAAGGCAGCCAAGTAGATCCACGCCATGCGTGGATGAGGGGGTGTGCGGACCAACGGTCCGCACCCACCAACGATGCCGGCCAGCGGCCGGCACCACCGAGCGGCACCGTTCCACCCGTTCTGCACGCAGCAGGGGGATAATGAAGCCCCACGCCGGGCCGGTCGCCGCCATGAAAGAACTCACCCTGGACTCTGCTGTCGCCACGCTCCGCGCGGGCGGCGTGATCGCCTACCCGACCGAAGCGGTCTGGGGCCTGGGCTGCGATCCTTCGCACGAAGCCGCCGTGCACATGGTGCTGCGGCTGAAGCAGCGCCCGATCGAGAAAGGCATGATCCTGGTCGCCGCCGAACTCGCGCAGCTGGAAGGCTGGGTGCGCCTGCAGGCGCTGCCCGACGCGCGCCAGCGCGCGGTGCTGGCCAGTTGGCCCGGTGCCAACACCTGGATCCTGCCGGCCGGCCCGCGTGCGCAGCCCTGGGTCACCGGCGAGCACAGCGGCATCGCGGTGCGCATCAGCGCCCACCCGCTGGTGGCCGCCCTGTGCCGCGCCTGGGGAGGCCCGCTGGTTTCCACCAGCGCCAACCTGGCCGGGGAACCACCGGCACGCAGCCGCGAAGAGCTGGACCCACGCCTGCTGCGCCTGCTCGACGGCATCCTCGATGGACAGACCGGCGGCCTGGCCCAGCCCACCCCGATCCGCGATGCACTCAGCGGCAACGTGCTGCGCTCCTGAGCCGGCGATTGCGCTGCCGCGGACAATCACGCACCCTGCCGCCATGACCCTGCTGCGCGCCGCCCTGAGCCTGAGCCTGCTGCTGCCGTGGACGGCGAGCGCCGCCGAGGCCGAGGACGTGCGCGTGTACCGCTGCGTGGCCAGCAACGGCGCCGTCGCCCTGCAGGACCGGCCGTGCAACAGCGGCCGCCAGGAAGTACGCGACCTGCAGCGTCCGCGTGACCCCGCCCCCCGCGTGGTACGCAGCGATGCCGCACCGCCGCTGCCCAGCGAGACGCCGGTCATCCGCGAGCGCGAAGTCCGCCACGTCTACATCCAGCCACCGCAGCCGATGTACGAATGCGTGAGTGACGATGGCCGGCGCTATACCAGCGACAACAACGAAGGCAATCCGCGCTGGGTCCCGCTGTGGACCAGTGTCTGGCTTCCGCGTGGGCATCACGGCCCGGCATATCCCGGGCCGCGACCGGCCATCGGCACGCCGGTCGGTACGCCCATTGGCGAAGGCGCGGGGTATCGCCCGCCTGCGGTGGGGGTAGGCGTGCAGGTCCCGGCCGGCAACGTGCTGGTCCGCGACAGCTGCCACGTGCTGCCGCCGCAGGAAGTCTGCGCGCGCCTGCGCGACCACCGCTGGGAACTGGACCGGCGCTACAACAGCGCGCTGCAGAGCGAACGCACCGCCATCAGCAACGAGCAACGCGGCATCGATGCGCGCCTGTCGCGCGATTGCCAGCGCTGAGCGCGGCGTCCCAGCGCAGCCTGTACGCTGTACGCATGAACAGATTGATCTGGCTGGCCCTGGCCCTGCTGCCCGGCGCTGCATTGGCTGACGAGGGCGTGATCTATCGCTGCATGTCCAGCAGCAGTGACATCCCTACCCTGCAGCGCACGCCCTGCCCGGCAGGCAGCACGCAGCAGGTCGTGCGCGTGCCGGCGCCCTCCAGCCCGCAACCCGCCGTGGTTGAACGCCCACAGGCGCTGGCTCCGGTTCCGCCACCGGTTCCCCAGGCCAGCGAACCCGCTGCAGCGCCTGCAACGCCCGCGGCGCCACGGCGCGCGGACCAGGGGCGCACGATCATGGAAGCAGGCATGGTTGAACGCGAAGGCGGCGACCAGATTCTCGACAGCGCGACGCTGCAACGCGAAGCCGAGGCCCGCGCCGCATCCGGCGACGGGCCACCGAAACCGCCGTTGCCACCGATCTTCCAGTGCACCGACAGCCAGGGCGGTGGCTACCTGCACGAGTACGAGGCCGCGCCCGGGCGCTGCGAACTGATGACCGTGCAGGGGCTGGGCGGCGCCACGCCGGTGAATGCAGCAGGCTGCGAAGTGGTGCGTGACCGCTGCGAGGCGCTGCCCGAGGCGCAACGCTGCGGCAGCTGGCAGCAACGCTTCCGCGATGCACGCGGCCGCGAGCGATTCGCCGCACCGGAGAACCGCGATACCGCGCGCGGTGAACGCGAACGGCTGCAGGGCGTGCTGGAGGCCAGCAACTGCCCGGTGCCGGGGTGACAGCCACCGGTAGTGCCGGCCGCTGGCCGGCAACTGCAATCAT